>DADN01000006.1:0-2906 GCA_002509665.1 Methanobacterium sp. UBA8 | reverse complement strand
TGGCAGAATACCGGTGGGGCACACGTTGCGGGTATGGTTTATCAAGACCAATTCATTTCTCATGAAGATGTCAGTCGTCATGTGGCTGCTGATAAAGTCCTAGGGGCTGCTGCAATGGAGAAGGTTGATTTTTCACAGGCTTTCATGGTTTACAGTGGTAGGATGCCTGCAGACATGATGATAAAACTGGCCAGGGTTGGAGTTCCTATAATAGCATCCAATGCCGCACCAACTTCATCTGGTTACTCTGTGGCTTTTAAGGCAGGAATAACTATGATCGGATTTTTAAGAGGGAATAGGTTTAATATTTACACTAATCCCCAGAGGATATTGATAGAATAACCCTTTTTAAAAATTTAACTTTTTATGGAAATATCTTCTTCTTAAAATCTCTTTATTAGATAATTATTGATGCCGCAGCCGGTGAAAACGGCATCTTTATCTCAAGTTGTAGTCTCATTCATTCTTGAAAAGTTCGTTTTCATCAGCCTGGTTTTCCTTTGCAGTCATATCTTCAGTTGTTATTCTATAGACAGAAACCCCTTTATCATCAAAGGAGGACCTATAATTTTCAATTAACTTGCTGGTTAATGGTTTTTTGTAGTAACCCGGAGTGTATTTTTCAACCAGTTTCTGAAGAACCAAAGCTGCTTCTTCAAAATCAACAACCTTTTCTACCTTTCCAAAGATCATTACACTCATGTATGATGTGTCAGCATGGCAGGGCATTGGATCGGTTACTGTTCCGAATTCTTCATACACTGTAAAGCAGNNGAACCATCATACCAGACGAAGTTTACAGGAACCGCGTATGGATACTCATTGTTATTCATTCCAATTACACCAGTCCGGGTATTGATTAAGAATTTTTCAATTTTCTGTTTATCTTTACAATCTCTCTGAACGTATCTAATCTTATTCATAAAGGGACATCCTCATTTTTTTTATTCTATTTCGTGGAGTTGATTATTTCTCCGCATTATGCACTGATTTTTATTTACATTATATATTGGAATAAGGAAGCATACTTCCGGTTAACTGTTGAACATCAACCTATATAAAGTTATTTATAATAGTATTATGTTAAGAAAAAATTGCGATTTTGTGATTTATAATTTAGAATTATTGATCAAGTTATGTCAAATTAAAGATAAGCACTGTAAAATAAAAATTATTTAATATTTTTTTTAAATTCTAAACCAATTACCAATGATATTTTTCTATCGAGTTGATTTATTTTGTATATTGATTGTTATTAAAAAAAAATATTTTTATTCAACCAAAACGTTTTTTCAAAGCTTTTATCACTGCAATCATATCTTCTTTGGACATACAGTTCAAAGCATCGTCCATATCATCCCATAACATTCCTTTGAAGTTATCTACGAACACCTCAACTTCACTTTCAGTCATGCATGTTTCAGCCATTATAAAATACCCCCTCATTTTCATTGCTTTATATTCTTTCTATTGGGGATGTGATTTATTTTTTTGGGAGTACAACTTTGGGAGTACAACTTCAGTATGTTATCAGTACCATGAGTGTTTACAAACCTAAAACCTTCACTAAAAATTAAGTGAGATACCCTAAAAACAATATACTCGTCAGCAGCGCCACTTATTTCAACCGTTCAATTATCAGTTACAATACCTAAATATCAATGAGATGGTATACAGAGACAACCATAGAACAGAATAAAACAGAAATACATTAACCAACTGGAAGTTATAATTAAGGAATATATAAGATCTATGATTAAAGGGCAGATTTAAAGATATTCAATGGATTACAGAATACCTAAAAAACCCACTGTAAAATGATAAGAGGGATAATATGGTAAAACTAAAAGGATTTGACGATATAGAACTTGAAAAAGAAAAAATTATGAATATTGGAAGCATTGCCAGAATTAACCAAGTTATAGACATACTGGGGGAGCTAGAACCTACTGATGAAATAACAGAGTGCATTGAAATATTGGAAGAAGTAAAAAAGATAGAAGGGTGGTAAGAGATAACCTCTTAACATGTAATAATGCACGCCAATTTTAAAATAAGTAGTGTGTTGTATCATAAAAAGTTTAATGCTCCGTAGGGGATTCGAACCCCTGTAATCGGATCGAGAGTCCGATAGGATTGCCAACTACCTCAACGGAGCTTTCCAATGTTTTGTTATGATTGGCTTTAATAACTATAAAACCTTTTGGAGGTTATCAACTAATAAATTTAGTTTATTACAGGCATAATTACTTCTTTTCTTCCAATCGCCTTATAGCCTCATCAAATAGTATCATTGACTTTTCCAGAATCAAATTAATNNTAATTACATTTGTAACGTATATTAATGATATTTTTTGCTTTACCGTTGGATTCAATGAGTACCAAAGGATAACTCCTGCACACTTGTGGTCTGGAGTCGTAGATCTCACATTTATGGGTCTCTTTATCCATGAATTTACACGGTCTGATATCTTTGAGTTCGAAGTGTTCGGGATAGAGTTTATTGTGGATGATTCCATTCTCCAGTTCAGGGTTGAAGGTTAACAGCAGGTTGAGTTCATCTTTGTGTATGAAAATGGATTCAGATTCCCTGCAGCATCTTCCACAAATGAGACACCATTCTTGATGTTCCTTGGCCAACTCATAATTTGATGGGCCTCCCATTGCATCTAAACTGATGATGTCTGCCAACTGGATTATTTCCTTAAGGTCCCCTTTACTGACCCCTATTTTCTTGTACTTTTTAACACTTCTCTTTTTTTTCAATTTATTAAAGACAGCTTTCTCCAGAAGTTCAACCTCTTCAGTGGTATTCATTCCACCCTCATCTGATTCCAGGGATTTCTCTCTGAGGGTTTCAAACAGTTCTTTATCAATAAGAAGATCTCTTAACATTGATAGATGCT
>DADN01000247.1 GCA_002509665.1 Methanobacterium sp. UBA8 | reverse complement strand
GATACATTGATGGATCTGACCTGCTCCAGTCTGAAATCCCATTTAATATCAGGGTACAGGAAGGGAAGAATAAATCCTCCACTTGCACCATCAACATGGATGGGTATATCCCAACCTTTAGTTTCCTTAATTTCAAGTAGTGCCTTGTTAATATCTTCTATAGGGTCCATTTGTCCTGTAAATGTTGTCCCGATTACTGCCCCCACAGCTATGGTATTCTCGTCAACTGCAGCTTTAACATCTTCTGCGGTTATTGTGTACATGTCTTCTTTTAAGCCGCTTATATAGCTGAATGAAGACATAATCTCAGTGATTTTTGTATCTGTTATTTTGCATATGTCCTTTCTAAGGGGTATAAGTCTGAGTTCCACGTCGAAATAGAGGGCGAACTTTTCCCATACAGTGTGGACGTCTGCACCTATTACTATATTTGGCTTGTCTGTTGGTTTACCTTCAGCTTCCCTTTGTTTCTTCCACATCCACTTGTGAGCCAGAAGTCCAAGCATGATAGATTCTGAAGAACCTATGGTAGCACTTCCAATGGAGTTACTATTTTTAGGGGTGTTGAATAACCTTGCAAGCATGTTTACAACTCTGTCCTGGATTACTTGAGTTTGAGGGTATTCATCGTTGTCGATGTAGTTTTTTCCCATACTTTCCATTATTAACATGTCGGCTTCAGGTTCCATCCAGGTGGTTACAAAGCTTGCTAAGTTTAAGGCAGGGTTACCGTCTAAGTTCAGTTCATCATGGATTATCTGGTAAGCGGCCCGTGCAGGCATTCCTCTATCTGGCATTCTGTACTTAGGTACGCTTTTTCTGAAATAACGGCTGCCGTAAGTTGTGGTATGTTCCTTTTCTAACTTACTCATTTCACCTAAATTTTTCTTGTTTGATAACATCTAAAATCCTCCTATTTTAAAAATAATTTTTGATTGCAACTTTAGAATTTTAATAAATCTAAATAATAGTTTCATTAAAGAAAAAAATATTTTTTTTGATATTTTCATTAATTAAACAGTGGCAGTTGTTTTTATAAGTTTTTGGGTTAAATCTTTTAAAAACTAATTTTTTGCAGAATAAACATCTGAAAAATAGTAAAATGGCATAAATCTTAAATAATTTTAACTATAATTACTAATATTTAATGACAATATCCCTTTTGAATCTTGAAAGTTATCAGTGACCATATTTTGTAGTTGGTTCTATGGTATTCTGGAGAGTCACCATATTTTTCTTTTGATGTTATTGCCCCCATTAAACGACATTTTAAAAAATAAAATTACATAAATTTAAACATATTGAAAAATAATTATCATATAATAAAATAGTTTAATAAATTAAATGAGGTGTTTTAAAATAACTGAACCTAATGATCAATTAACCAATGACCCTAAGTCTAAATTAAAGAATAAAGCTATATCCCTAGTTACCTACTTGTTTGAAGATGAGGATGAATACAAAGTATCTCATAATATACAAAAAAATATAGATGGAGATATCTGTGTATTTATTACAAATAATAAGAACAGATTTAAATTGATTGATATTAGAGAACAATAAATTTTATTTTATTTTTACTTCAAAACCAAATAAAAAATAAATAAGGTTAATTAGCTTTTTTCCTCTTTTTAGGTATAAAAATACTTGTAATAACTCCCAAAATCAAAATCAGTGTTAATACATTGAAAGTTTGTTTCATTGAATAGCTAATTGTAGATTCAACGATCTGTGTAGCCTGTGGTATTAATTCTTGAGGTATTTGTGGCGGAGAAGTCTGCATTTTTTCCACGTAGTTGAAGAGGCTGTCGTGTATTTGTCCTGTAGTCATGTTTCCAGCTAGACCTGATGATTCTATTCCAGTTGTAAGTCCTGTAAATACTCCGAGTAAAAGTAAAACTCCAATTAGAGCTGTTCCTATAGAATAACCCAGATTTTTAAATGCATTTAAAAAACCAGCAGCATCAGTTTCCTGCTCATCCCTTGCAGCTGACATGGTTAAATTGGTTAATTGTGAAAGTAAAATGCCTACTCCAATACCAAATACAACAGTTCCAGGTATAATATCGTTAATCTGAGTATTTACGTTAAATACTCCACCTAGTATGAATGTGCCTGCTGCAGAAATAATAAAACCTATCATCAAGATATATTTAGATTCTAAAACCGATGATAATTTCGCACCAATCAGTGAAAAGATTAAAATACTGATTGAGGCAGGTAAAAGTGCAACACCTGTCATAAATGCATTGAGTTTAGTGACCTGCTGCATGAATACCGGAATTATAAAAAGAAATCCTGCCAGGGGTATCTGCTGTATGATGGAGTTTAAATTACCTAAACCAAATATACGGTTTTTGAGGAGAGATATATCTGATAATGGCACTAAACCTTTATTTATTCTTCTCCTCTGCCATAATAAAAAGATTATAAACAGTATAGAACCTGAAATTAATAGTGCAGTCACATAAGGCCAGTATTCTGGTTTTGTAAGTAATAAAATGCCTAAAACAATCAAAACTAGAGATATTACTGAAAGTAAAACTCCTAATTTGTCTAAATCTTTCCATTTTAAGGTAGGTTTAGATTCAGTTAAGTAGTTCCTGAAAATAAAGATTAAAGCAACGAAAACAAGTTCTGAGCCGAATACCAGTCTCCAGGTTAAGTATGTGGTAAATATTCCCCCTATTATTGGGCCTATTGCGGCACCCATAGCGGCTATGCCTCCCCAAATCCCAAAGGCAGTCACTTTATCTTTTCCTTTGTAACTGGCTCCCACTATAGTAGTAGTGGCAGGGAATATCATTGCGGCACCTATGCCCTCTAAAATAGACCAGCCTAAAAGGAGCATAGGGGCGTTGATACTCAAGGTTGCTATAATTGTCCCACTTGCATAGATACACAATCCAACCAGAAATGTCTTTTTTCTGCCCAAAATATCCTGAAGTTTACTTCCGAACAGCATAAATGAAGCAATAATTAACGCGTATAAAGCGATTATAGATTGAATAATTGATAAAGTTGTGTTTAATTCCACAACCAGAGTACTTATTGCTACATTCATAGCAGATGAGTCTAAAACTATTATAAAAATTGCCATGCAGGCAATTATCACTACGCCCCATTTATTCTGGTTTTCATGAGCCATAAAAATCCCGTTACAATTTATTANNATAATATCTCATTTATTAAATTTAAATTTTTGCTTTAAGGTTAATACTGATTTTAAATGTCATTTAATGGCTTAAATTCAAATAATTTTTATTTTATATTTAATGAGGCGTTGATTAGATCGAAATATCTTTTTTTGTGTATTTAAGGAAAAATATAAGTATTAATTTTTTAATATATATGTAATAGTCGGTGATAAAATGGACCGTGATAATTTAATTATTGCTGGAATAATCATTGCAGTTGTAGTGATTGTTGCGATTGTACTGGCAGTATCTGTTGGAAATAACACGTTCACCAGCGGTAACGTATCTTTTCAGTATCCAAAGTCATGGAGCCAAAACCATGTAGTTGGAGATTTTACTAGTAATAATCTCTATTCTGAGATTACTTTAACTGCAAATATTCCTGATAGACAAAGTCAAACATCTTATATTATTATTCAAATGCAAAAGAAATCACAGGGAACCTTACAGCTTCCGGGAACAAATACCATAGTAATGAATACCACAAATTCAACTGTTGGAAGTGCTAACGTTGGAAACTTTAAAGCAACTCAGCTTGGAACATATGGGTCAGGTGTAGCCCAAAAAGTAACAATTGTAGATACAGGTAATAATTACATTGTACTTGAATATATTTGCCCACCAAATGCAATTAATCAGACTGAACAAGCTTATAGCCTTATTCTACAGACATTAAATATTTCATAATTTTTTCTTTTTTATTTTATGCAAATGTTTTGGATGCCTTAAAATAAATTTAATGATTATAAACAGTTTTAAATTCATTCAATTGGAGAATAAAAAATAAATTTGATCTTTAAAAAAGAATAAAACTTATAATTTACATGAATTAACAAAGCCGGCTCTTATCAAATGGTCCACAAGTACAACAGCGATAGAAGATTCAGCAACTGATGTTACCCTTGGGCAAATGCAGGGGTCATGTCTTCCTCTAATTTCAATTTCTGTATTACTCATTTTTTCAAGATCAACAGTTTCCTGAACTCTGGATATTGATGGAGTTGGTTTCACGGCCATTCGAGTTATGATAGGCATGCCATTTGAAATTCCGCCCAATATCCCTCCAGAATTGTTTGTTTTGGTTTTAATTTTATTATTTTCTATATAAAACTCATCATTCATTTGTGAGCCCTTTAAACCAGCAGCTTCAAATCCTGCTCCTATTTCAACACCTTTAACAGAACCTATTCCCATTAAAGCTTTTGCAATATCTGCATCTAATTTATCAAATACAGGCTCGCCGAGACCAGTAGGCGCATTTAAAACTATTGTTTCAACTATTCCACCTACAGAATCTCCATTTTGCTTTAAATCAAGAATTAATTCTTCCATTTTTGCTGCAGCTTCTAAATCTGCACACCTTACAGAATTATTTTCAATATTTTCTTCTATTTTAGTTAATTCAACCTTTTGAGCTTCAATAATGCCAACTTTTGTTACATGGGCAATGACTTTAATATTTAACTTTTCAAGGAGTTTTTTTGCCACTGCACCACCTATAACGTGCCCTATGGTAGTTCTTCCGCTCGCCCTGCCCCCTCCTCTGTAGTCATAGTGCCCATATTTATTAATCCAACCATAATCTGCATGTCCTGGCCTTGGATTGTTTCTAAGTGGTTTATAAGCTGATGAATCCATATCTCTGTTATAAACTACTGCTGTAATAGGTGTGCCGTCTGTTTTTCCTTCAAAAATACCTGATAAAATTTGAACTTCGTCTGTTTCGCCCCTGGAAGTTGTGATTTTACTTGTTCCAGGACGGCGCTTGTCAAGTTCCTTTTGTATGTCCTCTTTTGATAATTCTAGCCCTGCGGGACAGCCGTCTACAACAGCACCAAGTGCAGTACCGTGGCTTGAGCCGAAGGTTGTTACTTTAAACATTTTGCCTATTGTATTTCCTGACATGGATCCACATCCTTGTAAAATATTTGAGATTGAGTTAACTAAGTTATGAGATTTAAATTTTTAAATAATTAATAGATATTATCTGGATTTACATTTATTAATGTTAATAAGTAATAGGTAGTATATTTGAAAAATGATTGTTTTGATTATATTCAATAATTTACTTCATTTTAGTTAATAAAAATTAAAACAGGTTAATCATAGTTATAATTTGGATAATCCATCTGTTTTTGAATTTTAACTCTAATTTCTTTGCCTGCAATCTTTTCACATAAAAACAAGCCTAAATCTATTGAAGAGGTCACGCCCCTTGCAGTTATAATATTTCCATCCTCAACAATCCGCTTATCTGTTACCTTAGATGTGAATTTTTTAAGATTTTCCATCAGCAGGGGGTGAGTGGTGGCTTTTTTATCTTTAATCAGTTCTGCAAGCCCTAGAATTATAGAACCTCCGCACACTGATGTTATTGTTGTATCCTGCGCTGTTTTTATCCATTCAATGAACTCTTTGTCCTGTGCAATGTATTTTACCCCTTCTCCTCCCGGCACAACGATAAAATCATATTGACTTAAATTATTTAGAATTTTATCTGCAGTGATTTCTAAACCTTCTGCAGAAATTATTTTGTTTTTATTGGAGCAAACGTCATATCTTAAGTCATTTATAAATCCCATGGTCTTTAACCGTGTTAGGGGGTCATAAGTTCCAACGAAGTCGAGTGTTGTCATCATGTCGTAAATTATAAAAGCTATTTTCATTTTTGAACCGTTTTAATTTTATATTTATTGTTTATATCTTAAAATTAAATATAATTTTATTGCAGACTAAATCAACAAAATTATACTTAATGTTTCCAATTACATTATGTTCAATGTTAATATGGGCTGAAAAGTTTTAAATAACACCCTTTTTTAAATTAGTAGTTTTATTTCATATTCTTTAAACTTTTATTTAACCTCTTAAAAATCAAATATTTTTAATCATATCTTTTTGTAACCTCAATTGTCGAAATATTTTTTTATTTATATCTAAAATAAGGGGTTAGCTTTAAATTTATTTTTTTGTTCAAATACGTACGAAATAAATATTTTTTAGCTAATCGAAAGCTTTTTAACACATTTCTGATATAGATCATATTGTAATACAAAAAATAATATTTGTATTACTTATAATGACATGGAGGTGACAAAGTGAAGAAACAGTTAGGAATTCTTTTACTTGCCCTTGTTGTTGCAATAGGATTTTCAGGGGCAGCAGCTGCACAGAATTATGGTTATGCAGCACAAACTTCAGGTGAAAACCAGTTAACAGGTTATGCTAATTCTGGAATGACCTATTCTGGAATGAATCCTTTAACATACCTTATAGGTTCATATGTGGTGAGATTAGTATACCTGATACACATGGTACTAATGGGAGGATACATGTCAGGGGGTATGATGGGTAACATGCCTATGCCTGGAACTGCAACGGGTACTGGAGGTACTGTAACAGGAAATGAAGGAACTGCAACTGGAACTGAATCTGGAGCTACTGAGGGAACAGCTACTGGAACTGAAGGTACTGTAACAGGTACTGAATAGAGTATTAACGACGGCTAAAGGATACAACTGTGTAACTATTTCTAAAGCATTATAAAAAACAATCAAAATCAGTTAACATATAATTCAATTCTTTTTTTTAAATTTAAAATGTTTTTTGTCAATAAATTGTTTATTTCGTAAATTGTGGGAATATATGATTTGAATGATTATATTCTTACGATAAAAGCGGTTTTTTCTCCCATGTCAAACCCTGCATTTTTGTAGAATTTTAACGTATTTTCATCTTTTCTGCTGGTAGTAAGCACTACTTTGTAGCAGTTGTTTTCTTGAGCAATTTCAATTGCTTTTTTTAAAACTGCTGTACCATATCCTTTATTCCTGTAATCTGGATGAGTAACTACGTTTTCTATTATTCCATAAGGTCTAGCTGACCTTGTCAAATTTTTGATAATAGTTAAATTGCACGCGCAAACGAGCTTATCGTCTTCTTCAATTACCAAATAAAAATAACTGGGATTAGATAATATTTCATTCCAGTGTTCTTTTAAGGCTGTATTTATCTTTAATTTAGGATCATCGGGAATTAAATATTCATAAAGCGATAGAATGTCTTTTAATTCTTCATATTTAATTAGACGTACTTTGATCATTATAAACACTATTCTCTAATTCTTGCATATAAAGCTTGATTATGAATTTTTCCAGATTTAAAGACACTACTTCTTAAAATGCCCTCAAGAATAAAATCGTTTTTTTCAAGGACTTTTCTTGATGCAATGTTATGTTCGAGAGGGACTGCAAAAATTCTCTCTAATTCTAAATTATCAAATGCAAATTCTACGGTACCTTTCAAGGCAGAAGATACAATACCTTTTCCCCAGTGGTCTTCACCTAACCAGTAACCAACTTCTGAAGATTTCCTTTCTATGTCCTTGCCAACAATAAGTCCTATGCAGCCAACAGCTTTATCATCTATTATTATTGCAAAATTATGGCCCCATTCTTCATTTCCTGCAAATTCTATCCATTCTTTTCCATCTTCAACCGTATATGGATATGGAAATGCATCTCTTAAAGTGGATGCTACATTGTAATTATTGGCATTTTTAACCAGACTTTCAAGATCGGAATCTTTCCATTTTCTTAATGTACATTTATCGCATTTAATTATCATTATTAACCCATTCACTTTTTACTTTTAGTTAAAATCTGAACTTTAATTTATTAATAGTTTAAGTAATCCTACAACCTAATATTTACTAGTTTGGAAATAGCTGATCTATTAGTGATATATGTCACAAACTATGTGAAAAATTTGATAGTTCATCTAATTGCATAACTGTTCGAATGTTTTTATAACTAATTTATTAGTTTGTTAACTTATTAAAATGTTTGAACATTTCTTAAAATTTAATCAAGGATTATTCATATCTAATTACTCAAATTGGAGGTAATACTTCCGTTTTATTATTTTAGTATCATAAGTTAATATGGAAATGGAGTTTGGAATTAGTATTAAAAAATCATTAATACCTTAATATTAAGAGTATATGCATATATGTGCGTCATTGCTTTTAGAAACATTTAATAGATGTATATAGAAAAGGGGGCGCATTTAACAATATGTTTATATGCTGGAACGTTAAATTAGATCATACGCAGCAATATTGATTGTATTCATCAATATTTCTAAACGTAAAAAGTAATGTTATTTGAGTTGAGTAATATTACTTGATATGAAACAATTATTTAATTGTCTCATAAATGAATATAAAAAAGTCAATTAATTTGAAGGTGGTATTAATGGGTGTGAATAGGGTTACAATTTCGGTACCTGAAGATATCGATTTGATCTTTCGTAGAAATGCAGCTATAAAGTTTGCCTTTAGAAGAGGCTGGTATGGAAAAGCTATACTTGAGGCAATACAGCTTTGGATTACACATCAGACAAGTCAAAAATCTGATATTTCTGAGGAAGAAAAAAATTATCTATGGAATATCTTTAAAGATAAAATTGATATTGATTCTGATGTTCCAGAAGAAATATTGGATTCAGTAGTTCAGTATTTCGAAAATGAAATTCAGTATGCAGAAAAGGTGAATTACAGATTGAATGATCACAAAATTATAGTGGATAAAGAAGATGCGTTAGATTCTTATCTTCCTCAGTTAATAGTACAGAAAGAAGGCTCTGTATATCTGAGTTGTATTGTAGAAGCTGTCGCTAGTGCAGCTATTAAAGATATAACCGGACATGAATATATAACATCTAATTCACGCACACTACTTTGTACCTATGACTCAATTGATTCGGAAACGGAACCTCAGAAAAGTGAAGTCTTAGAAAATCAAGCAAATCCAATTAGATCTAAATAATTTATTATTTTGATAATAAAAGACTTAATAATCAAAAATTACTTTAATTTAAAATATCATTGATATCTAGATATAGTATCTCTATAAAGAATGAAGTCTGCTGATTATTAGTCTCAATTTTTATTATTCCGCTGAGCTGTTCTAATAATGCATGGGTGAGTTTAAGATCATCTGATCTGTTTTTCATTATAGGAATTTTAGATCGGGGTCCATTGTCAATAATTTCTATAGTTATTCTACCATCCTGGGATTTAGATCTAATCATTAAATCAATTTTTCTATTGTCTGTTAATGATCTTAGTCTATAATTGAGTATGTCATTTATAATAAGGCCACATGGGAGTAGAATGTCTAAATTCATAGGTGCATAACCTTCTATTTTCAAATCTATGAATTCATTTGCATCATAAATATTGAGAAGTTTAGAGCATATTTTCTGAACATATTTATTAAAATCGGCCTGTTTAACATCCTCGTAATACAGGAGTTGTTCGTGGATATTTTGAATAAAACTTAACCCTACTACATTAGTTATTTTATTTTCATTTATATAGAATTTATTGTACTGTTCAGGTTGATCCAGTTCTTCGTTTACACACAGAAGGTTGGTCATGGTCTGTAAAATATTTAGAATTCGATCGTTAAACTCCTCTGAGATTATATTTTTGGCTTTAATTGTATTTATTAAATCTCTTTCAGTATTTTTCAATTTAGACACATCAGATATTGCTGTGATAGAGGCTATTATATTTCCTGTTTTATCAAATACTGGTGATGAGTTGATAATAACTGCTTTATCGTTGTAATCATCGTATTTTATAACTTGTTCCAGGTTTTCAATGTCTTCACCGCTTATAATAGACTTGATGGAAGGAAATTCTTCATCAGCTATTTTTTCACCATTGAGGTCGTATAAATTAAGAGTATTAATATCATTTATTTTTATCAAATTTTTTTCCATATCAAAATCATCTAAATTATCATTACCAAACATTTGGAGCAGTTCTCTGTTTACAAAAAATTCATGTGATTTCCTGCAGTCTAAAATAATGATTCCGCAGGGAACTGCATTTAATAAAATTCCAAGCCATTTTAATTCGGATTCAGTAGAATCATAGTGGTTGAAAAATTCATTGTCCTGGTTTAAATCAATAGTATCATCATATTCTTCCAGATATGAAGATTCTCCAATGTTAAGATTAGCTTCTTTTTCAATGTCTTCTTCTATAAGTTGTTCGTAATTTTGAAGCTTCCAATTTAAATCATCGACTTTCTTTTTTTCAATTGCAAGCAGTACTGACTTTTCTAATAATATTGGAGTTAACTGTTCTACCAGTAAATAATTATCAGTTAATTTTTTAACATATTCCTCATTTTTGGCCAGGGTTATAATAATTAATGCAGGTTTATTCCACTTTTTTGAGATAGTATCTAGCGTTGCTTTCTCAAAGGTATCATAAGATTCTATTTCAAACAAAACAGCATCAAATTCTGAAGCATCAACTTCTAATAAATCAATAATATCATCTAAATTAATTGTATCTTTAAGATGAAGATCAGTAAATCCCACAATTGCCTCCAGGGGATAATTTATATTATTCTTAATTAAAAGAACATTTACATTCATTGATGCTCATCTCTTTTGTTAAATTTCTTATTAACATCTATCTTTGCGTAAATGCTGAATTGTTTAATAGATTTAAATTTTCCAGTGTTGTACTGATTTTTTACGGATAGTTAATAATGTATAAACATAGATATCACATCATCACATAAAAGAATTTCTACTCCTTCATAAATACGAATTAAAAATAAAATTAAGATTTGAATTAAGAGGAAATATCGTTTTGTATGTTTTTACTGCTTAATTTGCTTTTAAAATGTTCTATTGTTCATTAAGTAATTAACTGGTTTTTATAAGTCCATATTTTTGACTATGCTCTGTGAAAATTGTCTCATATCTATTTTTAATATGGATACATTTGAAGTCAATATATTAGTCAATACATTTTTTAATTAATTTAAAGTTCTAATTAATTTTTAATATGGTTTATTCTGTTTTAATTTGTAAAAATGCGAAATTTAACCTGTATAAACTGTACTATCAAAATTTAACTATTTTACAATGTTGCTGTTTATTATGAGATGCATTAAAATGTTTGGCCAGAAGAGTGCTGGAATGTCTATCCTGAAAAGCATGGAAATGTTTTGATGACGGTAGTATTAAATGTTTTGATGATATTCATATCACGATTTATAAGAGCTTATAGATATGAATGGAAGGGGATCACTTTGGATTCAAAAAATCTATACGAAAACACAATATTTGATGAATTGAACTATTTGGAAGATATAGAACTGTATTCTCAAAGATATAGCAACAAACTAACAGTAAACAGAGTTTTTGACGAGGAATATTATCATTCAATGAGACATGTCACATTTTTGCTTCCAGCATATAATGAAGAGCAGTCCATTGGTCCCCTGGTCAAAAATATCCGTAGATATTCAAAATCCAAAGTCATTGTGGTAGATAACAATTCTAAAGATAAAACTGCGTATGTTGCAAAAAAATCAGGGGCCAATGTACTTAAAGAAAGGAAACAGGGGAAAGCACATGCTATAAAAAGAGGTTTTCAGAACGTAAAATCTGATTTTATAGTAATGCTGGACGCAGATAACACATATGATCCAGAAGATGCTCAAAAACTTTTAAAGCCGTTAATGGACGGTAAAGCAGATGTAGTTCTAGGGTCGCGTCTATTGGGCAAACGTGAAAAAGGCTCCATAAGCCGATTTAACCTGGTGGGTAATCGCATGTTGAGTTTTTTTGCCAGCATACTGTTTTGTAAAGTTTCAGATGTATGTACTGGTTACTGGGCATTTCAAAGAAAAGTAATAGAAAGCCTTTTACAGGAAGGTATAGATTCCGATGGTTTTGATTTAGAGGTTGAAATGTTTTCAAAGATTTCTATCAACAATTTCAGAGTATTAGAAATCCCTATTAACTATAAAAACCGATTAGATGCTCCTAAATTAAATGGATTTAACGATGGAATTAAAATATTCAAACGAATGTTAAGCTACTGGATTAAAACAAGAAGAGTGAGAAGATGAAAATTGCAATTATAGGCTGCCGCGGTATTCCTGCTAAATATGGTGGTTTTGAAACTTTTGCTCAGGGATTAACGGAAAATCTGGTAAAAAATGGTTATGATGTCACTGTAAGCTGTGAACACGAACCATTGCAGTCTCGTAAAGATAGTTATGAGGGGGCTAAACTGGAATATTTCCCTGTAAAACCTCCTAAAAATTATTTCTTAAGAAAAATTTATGAGAATCTCTCTGATATTTATTTCCTGATTAAATTAAGCAGAAAACATCAGCTCATATACTTTTTGGGCATAGAAGTGGGCATGTTTCTTTTCATCCCTAAGATCCTTAATAGAAAGTCTCAGGTTATTGTTAATATTGACGGGGTCATGTGGCAAAGAAGCAAATTTAGTCTACTGGAAAGGTGGCTTTTAAAGATAAATCATGATATGGCAACTGTATTTGCAGATAAAATAATTGTAGACGCTCAGGCAATGAAAAATTATGTGGATAAGAAATATCTTGACAAAACCAGTTATCTTTCATATGGAATTGATATACCTAAGAGAATTACCTGGAATGGTGAGTCATTGGAGCTTCTTAAAACTTATACTTCAATTGAGATGAGTCCTGGAGATTATTATCTGGTGGTCGCACGATTAGAACCTGAAAATAACATTCATACAATAATAGATGCATTTACTCAGGCTGAAATTTCTATTCCATTGGTAGTGGTGGGAGATTTCACAAGTGAAGCTTATAAAGAAGAGATTGAAGCTATGGCAGAAGAATGCACTCAACCTGGAGTAATGTTTTTAGGATCAGTTTATAATCAAAAGCTCCTGGATATGCTTCGGCAGAACTGCTGCGCATATATTCACGGCCATTCTGTAGGAGGAACAAATCCTTCTCTTTTAGAGGCTGCAATTTCCAAAAATATAATCATAGCGCACGATAATCAGTTTAACCGTGAAGTTTGTGGAACATCAGCGGTTTATTTTAAAAATGAGATAGAACTCTCTAGAAAAATGAAATCAGTTTATAAACATCAGCAGAGTTATCTTAAGCTCAAGGATGACGTTTACTATAGAATAAAAAATAATTATCAATGGGACAGGATTACAGAGGGCTATCTTTCTCTTTTCCAGATAATCAATGAAGAATTTATCACACGCAGGGAGATGGATCATGACCAAAAAGATGAAGCATGATTACTGTGATTTATGCGGTTCCAAACTTCATAAATTAGTCCTCACCAATCATGATCGCATGTTCCCTGAAATTGAA
>DADN01000183.1:55083-80984 GCA_002509665.1 Methanobacterium sp. UBA8 | reverse complement strand
GCTATATTATAAGCGGTTTCATAAGAGATTATATCTTCCGGTGCGTGGGTATCTGTATCCACAACAAGATTAGCCCCTACTTCCATAGCTACTTTAGCCACATGCCCATTTGAAAGTGAATGTCCTCTTCGCGCGCTTATTTCAAGTGCAATGTTGTTTTCTTTTGCAATTTGGGCTTCTTCATGAGTTATTAGTCCAGGATGTGCCAGTATATCTACATCAGGACAATTTACTGCAGCCCAGTTGGTTCCTTCAACTACAGGCTCCATNNAGAGTTTCCCCATGGACAACTATTATTTCCGCCCCTAACTTTTTGGCCTTGTTTGCAAGCTTGCCAATGATTTCTGCAGGAGCATGAGTTATTTCAGCCCCAGGGATAACTTCTATATCCCAATTTTCTCTTATATCTAATATTACATCTCTTATTCGTCTAACACAGTCAATATTAGATGCATCAACGTGATCAGTTATTGCAATTGCTTCATGGTTTAATACATGTGCTCTCCTTGCAATTTCAGACGGCAAAAGTTCCCCATCNNCTGAATATACTGTGCATGTGAAGGTCTATTCTTTTATTTATATGATTCCCTCCCAGATGATATTTAAATTTAAATTATAATTGTTTTTAGATAATTAATATTGAAATTTTCCTTATCTTTTTATTGTCAAACAGCCTATTAAAATATAGTGATAAAATGAAATCTTAGATTTTACTGATTTCTAAAAAAAATTGTTAAATTGATAATCACGATCAACTTCAATATTTTGATAAGATGATAAAATAGAATTTTAGATATACTGGTTTCATTACTAAAAATTGGTGATTACTAACTATAACCAGGTTTTCTATATTAAATAAGATGATAAAATGAAATTTTAAATTTGCTGGTTTCACTATTTAAAAATTATTAAAGTAACAGCTTTAATATTCAAATTAAATCGTTTTTATCTTTAAATTAATAAAGGTGTTAAAATGAATTGTTCAATATTTGTTCCATCTCACATTACAGGGTTTTTTGAGATATTAGATAATGATAATCCCCTTAAAAAAGGGTCCCGCGGTGCGGGAGTTGTTATGGACAAAGGAGTCATAACAAAAACAAAAATAAGTGATGGAAATGGAGTACAAATAAAAATTAATGGAAAAACTGACGTGCGAAATGCTACAATAACTGAAAAAACCATAGAGATCATTAAAAGGAATTATAATTTAGATGACAAAAAAATAGTAATCACACATGATGTAGATGTGCCCATTGGGGCAGGATTTGGGACTTCGGCATCATTTGCTCTTGGAGCATCTCTAGGAATTTCAAAGATCTTTAATCTGCCATTAACATTTAATAAAGCCGCGCAAATTGCCCATCTTGCAGAGGTAGAAATGAAAAGCGGGTTAGGCGATGTTATAGGGGCAATAACAGGAGGGCTTGTTTTAAGGCTCAAAGAAGGTGCACCTGGAATTGGAATAACTGATAAAATACTCTTAAATCAGTCTGAAGACATTTATGTTATTTCAAAATGTTTTGGGGAAATAAATACTGGAGATATCATTGAAGATCCAGTCCATAAAGAAAGGATAAACTCAACAGGGCGAGACCTGCTATTTAAACTTACGAGTGATCCAAGGCCTGAAAATTTAATGAAATTATCAAGAAAATTTGCTGAAAAAACCTTGCTCATGAGCAGTGAAGTTTGCGAAGCCGTGGCTGTACTTGAAGAAGAAACAATAGGTGCATCCATGGCTATGTTGGGAAATACAGCTTTTGCAATTTCTAAAAGTCCAGATACAAGTCTTGAAAATGCAGTAGTTGCAAAACTCAACCACAGCGGATTAAAATTTTTATAAAATCTCATACAACACTTTAAATCAGTTTTTTAAATACGATAATCAAAATAAGCACTATAATCAGTATTCTAAAGATGACATAAACCATGAACCAGTCCATATTAAAGTTATATCATATTTAATATTAAATTTTTATATTATGTTATTGATTGAACTGGCTTAAAAAAATAGTAAATAACCAAAAAGATAAAGCAGACCTTGTGATACAGATCATTTCTTAAAATCTTCTATACTGTATTGAATACCTTCCTCGTCCATTTTTTTTGTTATACTTTTAGTCATGTTACCGACAGCAAAAACCAGGACATTTAAACCTCTTTTTGCTGCAGCCACAGTGGCATAAGGGGTTGCAAATTCAAAATCTGGAGAAATTTTTAATTTATCTGTCACGGCCCTTGAGATTGTTCCCATTATACCCACCCTATCAAATCCTTTTTTATATATTTCCTGTATTTTATGAGTATCAACTGCCCTTGATCCTCCCTGATTTATAGTGGGAAGTTTTATTATGGTTACATTACCATTTTTAAGTACGATTGTGCCATTTAATCGGGTTAAAGCTACATCTTCTCCTGAAACTGCATCATTAAGCACTTCTGCTGATGCAGATGTTTTTTCATTTGTGGCATATAAAATTCCATTTTCCATTTTAAGCCAGATATTCTGGCCAGATTTCAGTTCTTCTTTTGCTATTGCAGGCCATATCGACTTATAAGTGTTCATTGTTTCTACAACTTCATCAGCATACTTTCTAAGGTCAACAGCTTCCTTCTTTAGTTTTTCGATTCCCCTTTTTGTAATATGATACCTTGCAGTTCCTTCTCTTATTTCCACAAAGCCGTCATCAGTTAAGCTTTTAATATTTTCAGAGACTGCCTGAATGGTTATTCCAAGTTTCTCAGCTATATCCTTTTGTCTCAGGTGGGGCTGCTGCTTAGCTATCTCTGCAAGGATTTGAAACCTTGTGAGTTCTCCTTTTTTCTTGAAAACTTTCATTTATTCACCAATATCATTTAAATCTTTAAAATATAGTATAACTTACCCAGATCTACCGCGCAATATTTTCAATAGGAATAGTAGGACACTATCATATAACTAATTTATTAAATGGGGCCTTATCTGCAATTAATAGCAAATAGCTTAATACTAAATTATTGCTTAAAATTGAGAATAAATTGAATTTAAGAAAGAATAAGTCTGTTACATTATTCACTACAAAGTAGAAATAGTCCACAAATATAATCATATCTCCCCTATTTTTAAATGATTAATTTTAGCGTACTACCAATACAGGGCATGCTGCAGTTCTTAATACTTTTTCCGCGACACTTCCAAGTAAAAATCTGTCCATACCATGTTTTCCAGCAGTTCCCATAACAACAAGATCAATCCCTTCCTCCTCAATGGTCTTACGAATTGTACGGGCTGGACGACCTTCTTTGGTCATAAAAACTAATTTTATTTCAGCGTTGAGTTCTTTTTTGCATTTTAATGACATATCAATGATGGCATCAAAGGACTTCCTTCCCTCATCCTCAAGCATTTCTTTAACTCTTGTTATTGCTTTTTCTGTTGGTAATCCCATAAATAAAGAATTATCAATTACATATAATGCTAAAAGTTCTGCATTACTCTTACCTGCAATCCATATAGCTTGTTCTGCAGCTTTAAGAGCCGGCTGTGAACCATCTGTGGGCAATAATATTTTTTTATACATTTTAATCACCTTTAATAATTAACCTGAATAATTTTTTACATAAACTAACGCAAATTAACGAGAATGTTCCGTTAAATAAATTTCAATGTGATTGAACAGGCTGGAGATGATATCCATAGCTATGGCTATTATATACCAGTGATATTCTTTTGATTCTCGAGTCGTCATGTTTTCCATTTCTTTTCCCATTTCACGAAGCGTGTTTAAGGCTTCTTTTAATCTAAACCTTGTTTTACCTTTTTCATATTCATATGGCTCAAATTCTATATCTTCAAGTCTACTTTCCAGAATATCTGCTGTTTTTTGCAGTGATTGGCTAATCTCCTTTGGATTACCTTTTTCAATGGTATCGGAATTAACAATACCCATAAAACCCCCTGGAGTTTCTCCCATCTTATTGATATATGTTAAAAATAATTTTTCAAATTCAGGGGATGTTTTATTCATAGTAATAATTATGCAAAAAAAAGTATTTTAATATTTCTATCAGTATCAAAGAAATTTATCTTATTTTATATTACCACTGGTGCATTTCATAAATTATAGGATTTATTTGTGTTTTTTAAGGCATTTAAGGCTTGAACAAGATTTTTTATTAAATTAAATTATGAAAAATTAAAAAGGATACATCCTAATTTCAAAGAAAAAATATTAAATTTAAGTCTAAATTTTACCAGCTAAATATTCATCAAATACATTAATGAATCTGTCCATATTTTCTTCAGGAATATATGCCCCACAAGCAACAGAGTGACCACCGCCGTTTCCTCCGACTTTTGCTGCCACTTTTCTTATTATATTTCCAAAATGTATTCCATCATAAGCTAAAAGACGAGAACATCGCAGCGATACTTTTATTCCTTCAGAATCTCCCCCAATAGGTGTAAATCCAATTATTGGTTTTCTCCAATCACCGTAGCTTAAAATCATTCCCGCAACAGTTCCAATTACTTCACTTTTTATTTCGCTGCCCTCAAAATACTGCAGGTTATCTAAAGAAATAATCCTGTCTTCTCCCGTTACCCATTCCATTTTTTGAGCAAGATACCTCCTGTGATCAAGCGCAAGCTGATCCATCTCGTCCAGTGCAAGACCCCTATCACCTTTCAGGACATTAAGTGCAATTTCTGGGTGTTTATGGCGGCTGCACGCATTAACTGCAGTTGAAAATTCACTGGCATCCCGAAGTGGAGAATACTTTCGTTCCCCTAAAAAGTCATAAGAATCTCCAGCAACAAGTTTTGGAACGTGTTTTATGTACCTTTGGGGTACTTCCTTACTTAACATCCGGACCAACTCCGAAAATATTTTACCCTTTTCTTCCTGAGTTAAATCACATAAAACTCTTGCTCTTTTACCATTTTTAGTTGGAATATCAAGCTTATTCAACATATGAATACATTCAGTCCTACTATTTGTTATAGGGAGTTTAACATCACCAAAATATGAAAGCGCCACAAATATTGGTCTTGTCTGTCTTCCATAGATAGAAAGATCATTATTTGTAGCTATAAGTTTATTTTGAACACTTGCTGCAAGAATTTCCTTATTTAAGCCCACTAATTTCCCAGACATGCTGTTTTGCATATCTCCTACTGCACTTAAGACACCTAACCAGCTTAGATCATCAAATCCAAATGTATGTGCAAGCAAATATGACATTCCACCACCTGAAACATCATGTGATCCATCTATACCATAGTAATGACAGTTTAATTCCAGGAACTTACCAGACACATGATTATCATAAACCATCGGCCTTAAAGGAGGGTGATGATCTAAAATAAGTACTTCTGATGAACTGTTCCCTAATTTGTCAATATTTTGTCCAGAGCCAAGATCTGAAAATATTGTAAGTTCATTCTCAAGTTCAAGGCTGTCCAATTTATCAAGAGTTACAAATTCTACTTCATGGTCTTTCTCCAGATTATCAAGCATGGAAGATAATATTGCACCAGCAGTTATCCCATCACAGTCGATGTGGCTGTATATCTTAATATCTTCAGCATTCTGGACCATTTCATGAGCCTTCAAAAACGCAAGGTTCATTTGATCTTGTTTATTGATTTCCATTTCGTTTTTAGCTCCGGTAAAAATTTAATTTGCCCTATTTAATTGCATATAATTAAAAACAAATGAATTTAAAAATTATCAACTAAATTTAAATTATAAAATTATATGTCTTAACTTCCTTAAAATATTAATTAAGACCTCATTCCCTTTATCATGTTACTTATTTTAATCAATGTTTCTTTTTTAGTGTTGCTCTTATCTACAATCACTCTACCAGATGATTCCCACCATGATCTAGAATAGGATTTATATTTTTCAACTTCAGGGTTAAGATGGAGCTTTTGAGCAGCTTTGTTGATTTCCCTTATTTTTGGAGAAGTTACTGCATCTTCCTTAGAAATACGTCTTCCATCTTTTTTTGTCCTCTCAGAATCAATATAAGCAGGCCATATTATTGTTCTCATCAGTTTCCCTCACTTAAATTTTAATCATTCATCACATCTACCAGTTTATCCAGCATATTCTTAAATGTGTACACTTCAGGCATTACAGGAATAATTTTATATGCATCCCGCACCTTTTTGGTTATAGGACCAATTGCTGCAACTAAAAGTTCATTATTCCTGAATATATCTAAAATTTCTGCCTTATTTTTCTCTTTAGCAACTTTAATAAGGTTTTTAACTGTTAAAGGGCTTGTAAACATTACAACATCTATTTCTTTGTTTAATATGTCATCTATAAGCTCATAAATCTTTGATTTATCATTGGGCATCTCCGACTTATATGCATCTGCAAGGAAAACCTGTGCACCCATATCTTCAAGTCCATGTGGAAGCGTGTATCTTGCAACCATGGTTCTTGGAAGCCCCATTTTCATACCGTTAACATCAAATTTCTCAAATGCTTCCAGAAGTCCTTCTGCAGTATAATTATCAGGGATAAGATCGGCTTTTACGTTGTACTCATTTAAAACCTCTTCAGTTTTAGGACCTATAGTTGCGATCTTTAAATTTTCAGCACCTTCAAGACTGCAGTGTTTAAAAAATGATTTTATAGCCCGTGGAGATGTAAATATAAGCCAATCCAACTCATTTATCATCTTGCATAATTTTATCACTTCTTCTGGCTTGGAATCTTTTAGTTCAATTGTAGGAGTAACAATTGGAACTGCCCCATAAGATTTTACCATTTCAACTGAGTCTTTAGCCCTTTCAGCAGGTCTTGTTATAACAATTTTTTTACCTTCTAATCCCTTCATAATATTGCCTTCTTATAGATCAGTCACTGATTTGATTCATTTCTTTAAATACATCAACAACATTTCCAATAACCACTAAAGCAGGAGGTTTAATATCCTTTTCAGCTATATTTTCCAGAGTACCAGTTATTATCCTTTGACCTTTCAGGGTACCGTTTTCAATTACACAAACTGGAGTTTCAGGATCTTTATGCTTCATAATTTCAGCAGTATTTTCAGCTAAATTTCCAATACCCATAAGTATCACAATTGTATCTGCTTTAAAGTCCCATCCTACCTGCTTCTTGCATTTTGTTGGGTCTTCATGACCTGTAACAACTGTAAACGAAGTTGCAACACCTCTGTGAGTAACTGGAAGTCCTATTGTAGTAGGAACTCCAATGGCAGAAGTTACCCCTGGAACTAACTCAAAATTAATTCCTTCTTCTACAAGGGCCAGAATTTCCTCGCCCCCTCTTCCAAATACAAAGGGATCTCCACCTTTAAGGCGTACTACTACATCATTACCTTTTGCTTCTTCTACAAGGAGCCCGTTGATTTCATCTTGAGATTTGTAGTGATGCCCGGCTTGTTTTCCCACATATATCAGTTTTGCATTTTCAGCATATTTTAATATTTCTTCATTTGCAAGTTTGTCGTACAGTACAACATCCGCTTTTTTTAACACGTTTACAGCTTTGAGAGTGATCAGTTCGGGATCTCCTGGACCCGCCCCTACTAAATAAACTACCATGTGTTCACCGTTTAAATTATAAAAGAATTAATAATGGATAATTGTATGGATTATCCTATGATTTAAAATTAACCATTCCCTTAAAGAATTTAAGACCGTCTGAAGAACCTAAAACCATTTCTGATGCCCTTTCTGGATGAGGCATTACAGCACATATAAGTCCTGTTTCATCACAAACTCCAGTTATGGCTTCCATAGATCCGTTTGGGTTTTCTCCTTCAAATTTCAGCACAATTTGATCCTGATCATGAAGTTTTTCAATTTCTTCATTGTAATATCGGCCTTCAGCATGTGCCATTGGCATATTGATGATTTCATTCTTTTTATACATGCTTGTAAAAGGAGTTCGGGTCGATGCAACTTTTAATTCCACCTGTTTGCAGATGAACTTAGCATTTTCATTATTTGTGAATACTCCAGGTACTAAACCTACTTCTGCAAGTATTTGAGCACCATTACAAATTCCAAGGACTGGTTTTTCTTCTTTAACTATTTCTTTGATACCATCAATAACTGGAGTTATTGAAGCTATTGCTCCAGCTCTCAGGTAATCTCCATAAGAAAAGCCGCCAGGAATTACAATTGCATCAAAATTAGATAAATCTTTTTGATTCCACCAGACGTAATCTGGTTCACCACCTGCAATTTTTAGCGCATGGAATACATCCCTATCACAGTTTGAACCTGGAAAACGTATAATTCCTACTTTCATTGTCTTCCTCTTTATATTATTAGTTATACTGTCTATTCAACCTTATAAATTACTTGGAGTTATATTGATTTCATAATCATGGATTACAGGATTGCAGAGAAGTCTCTGGCACATATCATCCACTTCTTCCCTTGCAAGCTTTTCATCTTCTTCTTCAAGTGTAAATTTAATTATTTTAATAGTAGCAGTTCCTTCAACTTCATATCCTAAAAGGGCAAGTGCTCTCTGTGTTGTTGAAGCTTCTGGATTTAACATACCTTTTTTAAGGCTTATTCTAACTTCAGCATCGTATTTCATATTATCACCAAAAATAAAATGATTTTAAAAAGATAAAAATTAAGTTTGATCATTCATAGATTACATTCTGTACTTATATTAACTTTGTTATGAAAATTTACTAAATATCCCATATTTAGCTTAAATCCACCTTTAATTCTATAATTCAATATTCCATCTTTTTTTATCTTCATCGTCAAGTATCATGGATGCAACTTTTTTATAAGCGTCAATAACACCAGACTCTCCTTGTCTAAATAAATCTTTATCCAGAGTGTCACATGTTTCCATATCCCAGAATCTGCATGTGTCTGGACTTATTTCATCACCTAAAACTATATTTCCGTCTGCATCATAACCAAACTCAATTTTAAAATCCGGGAATAAAATTCCTTTGGACTCTAAGAAATCTTTTAACACTCTATTTATTCTTAAAGTAGTTTCTTTGATAATTTTAAGTCTGTATTCATCTATAAGGCCAAGTGCAACTGCGATATCATCATTTAACATTGGGTCTCCATATTCATCGCTTTTGTAGTCTATCTGTATTATCGGAGGCTCAAATGTTTGTTTTGCTTTAAATGGATATCTTCTAAGAAGACTTCCAGCAGCTATGTTTCTTGTGATCACTTCAAGTGGAATCATTTCAAGTTTTTTTGACAGCATAAGTCCTGGTTTTACAAGTTCTATATATTGAGTTCTAATTCCAGCTTCTTCAAGCAGCTCAAAAAACTTGGCAGAAATTATTGAATTCCAAAATCCTTTTTCACTTAAATTATCCTTTTTAGCCCCATCTCCTGCTGTTATGTCATCTCTAAATTCTACAACAACTTTCTGAGGGTCATTAGTTTCATATACACCTTTGGCTTTACCTTGATATATTAGGGTTCCAATTTCGATAGTCATGTTAAACTCCATTTTTTATATTTAGTATCAAATATTTATATAGATATAAATTCCAATTAGTGACCTTGTAATATGTTGTAATTTTAGGATTATAAAATTGATGCAAAACTTAAAAAAATAAAAGAATGTTACTTATTTATATGAGATAGGAATTATAATAAAGTTATTATAATTTTATAATTTTAAAATTGATGAAATACGATTAATAATAAAATAGGATATAATTAATACTTATATGTACACCTTCTGGTGAAATTTATGTGCGGGATAATAGGATGTATATTAAACAATGAAAAGGCTGCGCCTGTACTTTTAGAATGTGTAAAAAGGCTTGAATATAGAGGCTACGATTCTATAGGCATTGCAACATCTGGAAGCGATATAAAGATCAAAAAAGACAAAGGAAAAATAGATGATGTCCAAGCAAATTTAAAATTAACAGATCTTCCCGGAAATATGGGAATAGCCCACGTTAGATGGGCCACCCATGGGTTACCTACAAAAGAAAATGCCCACCCCCATACTGACTGTAAAAACAGGATAGCTGTAGTTCATAATGGAATAATTGAAAATTATAAAGAATTAAAAAGCCAGTTAGAAAAAGAAGGACACATATTTAAGTCTGAAACAGATACAGAAGTTATTCCCCACATCATAGAAAAATATATGGAACAAGGACACGATTTAGAAGATGCAACAAGACTTGCAATTGGAGATCTTAAAGGTTCATACGCTCTAGCAGTTATAGCACGTGATGAACCAAATAAAGTGATTGGTGTAAGAAAAGAGAGTCCCCTCATAGTAGGAAAAGGTACTGGTGAATATTTTATAGCATCAGATGTTCCTGCCATACTTAAACATACAAATAAGGTTATTTATATTGAAGATAATGAAATGGTTATTTTAAACAATGAAGGAATTATAATAAAAGATCCTAAAGGTAATATAATTGAAAAAGAAGTTTCTATCATTGATTGGACTCCCGACATGGCTGAAAAAGGCGGTTACGACCACTTCATGTTAAAAGAAATTCACGAACAACCAAATGCAGTTAAGAATACTCTCCATGAGGCATCTGAAATTAAAAAAATTGTTCAGAGTTTCCCTAAATTTAATCGAATATGTTTTGTAGCTTGTGGAACATCATACCATGCATCTTTAACTGGTAAATACTTATTTGAAAATCTGGTTGGGATTCCAACAGATGTTACTTTAGCTTCTGAATTTGAATATTCTGCAGAAACACTGGATGAAAATACACTTGTAATTGTCATAACACAATCTGGAGAAACTGCAGATACTCTTAAAGCTTTAAGACTCGTTAATCACAAAGCCAAAACACTTGCTATTGTAAATGTAGTTGGAAGTACAGTAACCAGAGAAGCAGAATATGTAGCATATACAAGAGCAGGTCCTGAAATTGGCGTAGCGGCAACTAAAACATATATAAGTCAGCTCACATCTATCTATCTTCTTGCAATCTGCATGAGCGGGCGGATGGAACTTTTAGAAAAGTTAGAAAGTATTCCAGATTATATGGAATCTATACTTGAGAATGAAGACTTCATTAAGAAAATAGCATGCAAATATAAAGATGCTAGAGATTTCTTCTTTATTGGACGAGGATTTTCATATCCAACAGCTCTAGAAGGGGCTTTAAAACTTAAAGAGATAACTTATATCCACGCAGAGGGTTACGCGTCAGGTGAATTAAAACATGGCCCACTCGCACTTATTGACGACGGTATTCCTGTTGTTGCAGTAGCACCACCAGGTAAAAGCCATGACAAAACATTAAGCAATATTGAAGAAGTAAATGCAAGGGGCGCTCGCGTTATTGGCCTTGGATCATCTGCCGACGAAGATTTAAGATCAGAAACCAGAGATATGATCGAATTTGACGCGAAAATTGATGAAATATTTTCATCTATACCTTATGTCATTCCTCTACAACTTTTATCCTATTACATTAGTGTTATGAAAGGCATAGATCCAGACAAGCCTAAAAATCTGGCTAAATGTGTAACAGTAGAATAATCTCTACTGCAAACATCTTTTTTAATTAAAAAATTAATTTCATTTTTCTTAATTCCTTTTAACTGCATTTATAAACGCTCATGTCCATGTATCATGTGTACAATTCATGTTTTATGTTAAATTATAATATCAATTAAGTATAGGGGATTATATTTCGAAATGTAATTTATTTTAACCAGATAACCTATAAAAATTCAAAGAGAACATTTGCGCACATGCAAACATGAGCGGCAATAAATCAGTATTTAAGATTTCCAAAAAGTTTAAGAACTTAATTCGAAATTTATAGGAAGCATTGGAAAATAAAATAGTGATATTAAATCTTTATCAGGTAGATCAAATGTTATTAGATACTATTGAAGAAAATATGGCAGAGTTTATTCAAAATAACGAACAGAATTTTGTTGAAGAACTAGATATGATGCAGATGTGGGATCAACCACTGATTGGTGTAGCAAGCGCGTTTGATCCACTTTGGGAAAAATTGAAAGAACCTGGTATAATTGGGCCAGATCATTTAACACCTGAAGAATGGTTACCTGGAGCAAAATCAGTAATTTCATATTTTTTGCCATTTACAGAACGTGTACGCAGTTCTAATAGGTCAAAAGGCCTACCATCTAAAGAATGGCTTTATGGACGTTGTGAAGGTGAAATATTTAATAATTCTTTAAGAAGCTTAATCGTTAGATTGATTGAGACTAATGGAGGAAAAGCAGTGGCTCCCTCTCTAGATAAACGCCTCACAGTTGCTAATCATATAAGTAACTGGTCAGAACGCCATGCTGCTTTCATTGCAGGTCTTGGAACATTTAGCTTGAATTATTCCCTAATTACCAATTTAGGAACGGCAGGTCGTTTTGGCAGTGTCATCACAGACCTTGAGTTTGAACCCAATTCCAGACCATATCAAGAAATAGATGAATACTGTACCAAATGCGGCGAATGCATTGATCGGTGCCCACCTTTAGCTATCAATGAAAATGGTAAAGATGCCGAATCCTGTTCTAAGTTCCTTGATAAAACACTTAAATTAAATAAACCAAGATATGGATGCGGAAAATGTCAAACAGCAGTTCCATGCGAATACAAAAATCCAACGCTTATTTAATGAAGAATTACCAGGACATTTTTAAATGATATAGTCAATCCAATCATGAAATTAAGGATCATATGCCTATTTTTTGGAGGAAAAATTTAGATGTACGACGTAATGGTAATAGGTGCAGGCCCTGCTGGTTGTATGACAGCAAAAAGGTTGGCTGATGCAGGTTATAATGTTCTGCTGGTTGAAAGAATGAAGATACCTCGAGAAAAATCATGTTCAGGTATCTTAATTAAAAAATCTATTAACATGATAGAAAATGAATTCGGGAAAATACCGGATTCTGTTTTATGTAAACCATATATAAGTAAAGGTATCATCATTACCAATGAAGAGAATCAAACATTTAAGTTTGAAAGCGACAGTTTAAATGTGTGGCGGAGTTTATTTGATGAATGGCTTACTTTAAAGGCTCAAAATGCAGGTGCTGAGCTTAGACAATCAACTTCAGCAATTTCTTGCAAAGAGAAACAGGATCATGTGTCAGTAAAGCTTCATGACGGTGCAATATATGAAGAAAAAACCAGAATTGTTGTGGCATGTGACGGAGCAGGCAGTATCATCAAAAAGAATTTATTTAAAAATCCAAATAATCATGTTTTTACTTACCAAACCTTTTGTAAAGGTACTATTAATTTAGACAATAATTTTTTCCATGCATTTTTGGATCCTAAAATTTCCCAGTATGATGCATGGTTTAATGTTAAAGATGATTTTTTAATTTTTGGAGTAGGTGTCAAAGAACCAGCTAAAATGAAAATGTATCATTCTGAATTTCTTTCATTCCTTAATTCAAAGTTTAATGCCAAAATAGAATCATGTGTTAAAGAAGAAGTTGGAATAATGCCTAATGTTATACCGGGATGTCCAGTTAATTTAGGGACTGGCAGAATTTTATTTGCTGGAGAAGCTGCAAACTTCCTTAATCCTATTGGAGAAGGAATATCAAGTGCATTAGCCAGCGGATATGCTGCAGCAGAAGCTGTCAAATCTGCATATAAAACTAATAATTTTAATGTTAAGTCTTTAATAGATACGTACAACTACAATATATTACCTGAAAAAGAGTATATGACAAGACAATGGGCTATCCTAGCTAACATGTCCTCTAAATTTTCGTATATGAAATGAAAACTGATTTTTACAAAATTTATTTAAAAACTTGAACCTATTCCAAGATCCACCACATAGTGTTCTTCTGCAAAATAGCCCCTTTCTCCTAATTCTTTAATAAATTCTACCAGGTTTTCCAGGTCCCCTGCCTCAGCTGATTTAAGTTGGATATTCTTCTCATCCACAGATAACTTTTCATGAGGGCTTTTAAAGTCACCCGCAACCTGTAACCACAAACTTTTTGGAACTCTCTCATTAAAAAGTTGTATGTTACCAGCTCCATCTTTAGCTGCTGTTACATCAATATTTGAACTTTTCAATTCTTCAAAATTTGCAATTTTTGTTTCCAAGCTTTTGTGCATATCTTCCGCTTCTTTAACTCCCTTTTCTTTTAATTCAGTTGTGTAATTATTAATTAAACTTATAAGGTCGTTTCGGCTTTCTATCAACTCTTTTTCAGCATTATGCCTCTCAATTGCATAGCTAATAGCTCTAGAAAGTAATCTAGCACTGACTTCCCCTTTCATCAGGTAATCCTGTGCACCTTCCCTTACAGCCCTAACTGCAATCTCTTCATCATCCAGACCACTCAAAATAACAATTGGTAGTTCAGGCTCATATTCATGTGCTTTTTCAAATGTTTCAAGACCTATACTATCAGGTAAACTAAGATCTAAAAGTAGAACATCAAATGAATTATCATCTAAATGTTTAAGCCCTTCATCAAGCCTTTTAGCCCATGATACCTCATATTTTGTTGTTTTTATATCCTTAAACATCTCGCTTATAAATCTTGCATCTGCGTCGTTATCTTCTATTAACAACACTTTAACGAGTTTATTTGCCAATGTATTCACCTTTTAATTTCTAAAACTTATCATATTATAGGGGCATTTAAAAATTTCACCACTTTTTATTCTAGATATTAATTTGTATTTTCCCATTATTCAAATTTACTAAATATGTAGAAAATCGAGATTTTCTATCTCCAAAAATAATATTGAAAATATTTTGGGGATATGAATATAATACATCCTAAAAATCACAAAAGAAACGAATTTATATTAATTATATTGGAAATGTATTACTCATATTTTTTATATCTTTAAACGTTTGACTATTTTCCCATCTCTTAACCCTAGTTCTTGTTATGTGTTATTTTAGATGCAAATAGTTAGGTTTAAAAATTAAAAAGTGGAATAAAAGTTGTATAAAGTTTATAGATTCAGGGTCAAAAAAATGCCAATAACCAGAACTAATGGAAACATAGGACAATCACTTCACGGGAACATAAGGAAATATTATGGATTACTCACAGTATTATGTGTAATTTTAGGCTTTACATTCCCCCAATTTTCCGTTTTATCCCCATACGTGTCGATTTTACTTGCAGTTTTAGTATTCTCTATGGTAATTGAACATAAAGTAAGCGATTTTACAAGAATAGTAAATCATCCAAAAAAGGTATTGGCTCTTATCGTATCTAATCTTGTGTTATATCCCATTATTGGAATTTTATTCAGCTATTTTTTCCTGCCTCCTCAAGACATTTATGTTGGAATAATTCTCTTATGTTTTGCCCCTTCACCAGTGGTTGCTGCATTGTGGACCGAACTTTCAAATGGTGATGGTACCATTTCTGTAACCACAGCACTGTTTTCCATGATGCTGAGTATATTTATTTACCCAATAATCCTTTACTTTATGGGCATCGCATCACCTGATCTTGCAGTATCTATATTTAAGCTCCTTGCTTTGTCGATATTTGCTCCGGCAGCCATTGCATTATTTTTAAGAGTGGAAGAGGATAAGTATATACNNCCAAAAATACGATTACTCTACTTTCCTCTTTTGTGAGCTTAATTATAATAATAATTGCAATAGCCCATATGGTATCAAATGTGATGTCTAATGAATTCAGCCTAATTCTGCTGTTGGGCATATTTATCCTCGTCTTACTTATGGCAGGCTTTGGCTATGGATATATTTTAAGTAAGTTGTTTAAGACTCCTAAAAAAGAAAGCATCCCTTTTCTATATTCAAGCAGTATGAGAGATGGAATTATTCCATTAAGTGTTGCAATTACCTATTTTTCCTCCAGTTCAACTATTGCATCTACAGTACTGTTAATTGTAATGCCCTTTTTAGTTACAGGAGTTTATTACATTCTGCGCAGATGATTTCAGTTAATTAACCAACTCCAACCGGTAAATTTTTATAGTAAATAACCAAATTTTTTGGATTAATGGATTATAAAATTTTTACGCGCTTTAAAAATTAAATATAAGTTTAATCTAATTACTGTCAAATTTACAAGTTTAAAATGTTACATTATTCACTATAAAGTAAAGTAGTACTCTCACGAAATCAAACCCTTAGATTCAACTTTTTGATACAAATTTCAATATAATTAGCTACGTTTAGATTAATTAGATAGTTTTATAAATCTCAAAATAAATTTAATATTAACAATGAAAAAATATTCCAGTTAATGAGGAGTTTCTATGAATTCAAGAAAAGCAGGAAAGCTTTTTATAGTTTTAATGATATCTTTGATTGCATTTGGATTAGGATCATGCGCAAATGTGTTAAATTCAGGTAATGACATTACCTCTGGCATATTACCTTCCATGATTGCTTCAAACACCAATGAACAAATTTCAACTATAGGTGATCCTTCCTTTGAACCAGTCCATCTCATGAGACAGTTTTATAATACCACTAATTCAACCAATTCCACTCCTATAAATAATACAGGTAATTCATCCAATTCATCTAAAAATTCATCTAAAAATAGTACATGGTGGAATTAATTAAGTTTTAGATGGAATTTGTTTTAAATGCATTTAACCTGCTGTTAATTAAAAATAAATTTTTAAAATTTATTTTAATCATATTCAAACACTAATAATCATTATTTAAATATTTTAACGTTTAGTATACGTTTTTAGAATTCATAGAATATATAAATAATAAAGACCTATCTTTTTATGATCTTTTATTATAAAAATTCTATTTTTTTAAATTGGTAGCTAATCATGATAATTTTACGGCGTAACAAAAAAATTGTGGAGATATTTCCCATTGGAAGCTCGAAAGAGGCGTTGAATTCAAGGAGAAAACCTCTTTTTTATGGATACTTAAGGCTTAAACGAACCAATAACCAGGTACGGCCCTACAAATTTATAGTAAAAAAAGGAGATAAAGAGTCTCTTTTTCCCCCAAGCGAAGCTATGAAAATTTTAAAAAAACAGAACGTTTATTTAATCGATGGAGACGAAGAGATAGAAGAGATGCTGGATTCTCTCAACATTGAATTTAAAAAAACACGGATCTGCAGACACTGTACGCTGGAAGGATACATAACCGTCATAAATCGGAATTCTGCTTATTTGTCTAATAGAGAGTACATATGTAAGTTATGTGCTGAAGAAGAGATTAAACGTGAATTAAAGTACAAAGGCCTTAGTTTAAGTACTTTTAATAATTTTAAAAGAATGCTAGATGAAACTGGCGATCTTGATAAAGTTTTAAGCATTTTTGATCCCAAATTCAACCCCGTAAAGAATCCTGACCTAACTTTATTTGATAAAATTGTAGTAGGTAATGATAACACCCCTAAAATGGAAATAGATAAAATTAACATTCCCGATGAATTTAAAAAGATATTAAAATTACATGGCAAATACTTACTGCCTGTACAATCTCTAGCTTTACAAAATAGACTTCTTAAAGGGGAAAATCTACTTGTTGTATCTGCCACTGCAAGTGGGAAGACTCTAATTGGTGAAATTGCAGGCGTGCCAAATGCAATGAAAGGTAAAAAATTCATGTTTTTAACACCACTTGTAGCACTTGCAAACCAAAAATACAGAGAATTTAAGAAGAAATATGGAAAATTAGGACTAAAAGTCGCGATAAAAGTAGGTATGAGTAGAATAAATGCAAAAGAAGAACTCACACTTCCAGATGACGATGTAAAAAATGCAGATATTGTTGTTGGTACCTATGAAGGGCTTGATTTTCTGTTACGTTCTGGAAAAGCAGGAAATTTTGGAGAGCTTGGTACCGTTGTAATTGACGAAATACATATGCTTGACGATAAAGAACGTGGTCCTCGGCTAAATGGACTTATAAAGCGTTTAAAATCTATTTTTAAAGATATACAGATCATTGGGCTTTCTGCAACAGTTCAAAATCCTCAAGAGATTGCAAATGAATTCTCCATGAAGCTTGTTGAATACGACAGGCGTCCAGTTCCTCTAGAAAGACATTTGATATTTGCAAAGTCAGAATATGAAAAAACAGATATAATGACCAAACTTGCAAGGGCAGAATATAAGAATGTCTCCAGAAAAGGATTCCATGGGCAAACTATCATATTTACAAATTCAAGGAGAAAAACACATTCCATTGCAGATTATCTAACAAAAAGGAATATTAAAGCAGCAGCATATCATGCAGGGCTTTCATATTCAAAAAAGAGCAAAATAGAAAAAGATTTTGCAAATCAAAAGATTTCAACTGTTGTAACAACCGCCGCACTTGCTGCAGGTGTGGATTTTCCAGCTTCACAGGTTATATTTGAGGCATTATTAATGGGAAACAAATGGCTATCCAATAATGAGTTTTCCCAGATGCTCGGAAGGGCAGGGAGGCCAACTTATCACGATATTGGAAAGGTATACCTGATACCTGAAGTAGGAAGAAAATATGGGGAAGAAACAGAAGATATGCAGGCCGTAAGCTTGCTTGAAAGTGATGTAGATCCTATACATGTAGAGTACGATGAGGATGATGTATTAGAGCAATGTTTAGCAGATATATGCTCTGGAAGAGTACATACCTTTGAGGAACTTCAAAATGTCTACAAAAATCTTGATCTCCCATTAGGTATAGAAGAAGCGTATGATGTTATACATGATGCAGGCCTGGTAAAAGAAAAAGACAGCAAATTATCTTCAACAAATTATGGAAAAGCAGTTTCTGTATCTTTTATGGATTTAAAAGCTGCAGAGTACATAAGAAAAAGTATAAATCCTAAAAATCATGATAAAAAGAAGAAAAAACATATAGATCCTTTGGAAATTGCATTAAAACTTGATCCTTTTGAAAATGCCTACATGTCAAACAGGTTAAATAGAAGACTAGGTAAATCCCTTAATATTAATTTATCTGCAAGATTATTTGCTGATTCCACGCTTGATATACTGTCTTCTGCCGAAACTATTTCAAAACTTGATCCTAATCTCCAAGATGCACTTGTAAACATGCAAATCGAATTCATGTCCTGCAGGTGTAAGGATCGACCGTTCTGCAAGTGTTTCCAGGAAGAACTTTCCAGAAGAATCCTTAAACAAAGAATGATCAAAAAAGATCCTGTAGATATTAGCAAAAAGCTCTTAAAGACTTATCAAATACACTCTTATGCTGGAGACATATTTTCATGGCTTGATTCAGTGATAAGAACACTTGAAGCTATAAGAAGAATCGCGAATGCATTTAAAAACCACAAAATAGCAAATGAATGCTCGAGACTTATAAAAACTATTGAAAATTAATTTGGAGTAATTCATTTAAATTCTTTTAAAGTACAATCTTAAACTCCAGACATGTGTGATCTTTAAAATAAATTAATCATTTACCAATTTTTTAATATCTTTGATTATATTATCGACAGCTGTTTCAAGCAGCTGCTTACCCAATTCAATATTTATACATGCCCCTTCTTTTTCAACAGCTCTTGCACCCTCGTTTATATCTTCATTGATATTTCTTGCTTCTTTAAGGCCAACCATACCTACTTCGGGATATTTTTTAAAATCACAGTGCCTGGATAATTTAGACTCATCTACAATTTTTAAAATGCTTCCCATTGAAAGTTCACCTGTTCCAGCGTGCGGACCTTCAATTTCTACTATTTTGTTATTAAAAACTATTTTAAGTTCTAATTCTTTTTCGATTTTTCCTATATAATCAATTAAGGGAATATTCCCACCATGACCATTAACCAGAACAACTTTTTTGATATTCAAGTATTTTTTTGCACTTTCCAGTGAGGTAAACAGTTGATCTTCTGCTAATTTTTGGGCATCTATGTGAATGCCGTGTTTAACGTAATCATATTCTGTTGCTGCATGCAGTATCCCTAAGAATTTTGCACCGCTTCTTAAAGATGCTTGAAGTGCAAGGTATGCTGCAATTTTAGAATCAGTATCTATAGGAAGTGCAGCACCATGATTTTCAAGGTGAGATCCCACTGCAAGAACCCCAATTTCATGTACACTGGAAGATATAATATTTCCTGATGAGTATCTAAGTTCCATAATTATCCACTTTTTTAAAATGACACTTAATAAGCCAATAATTTATATGATTAAATTCCACAATTTGTCACCAATATAATGAATTGCACTCACCGCCTTTCCCTCATTCTTTTCCACCATTTCAGGACCTGAAATAAGTGCTTTTCCTATTGCAAGGGGTTTTCTGTGAGTCTCCTCAATTATAACCACAAAATCTCCTTCCTGTATATCAGAATCAGCTTCGACAATGCCTGGACTCATTACATCCGCACCTTTTGCAACGAATTTAACAGCGCCCATATCCACTACAACGTATTTTTTAGTGATTTCAAGTTCTAGTGCTCCTTTAATTGTTGGAACAGGAATATCGTCAATCATCATGATTAACGGCTTGCCATCAACCAGTATCACATCATAAAGGTCACTTTCAAGAATTTCAACTTTACTCTTTGGAGAAATTAATGCGGAAAAATCTCCCAGTTCCTTTCTTACTTTCTTTAATTTCTTTTTTTGAAGATAGTATCTTTTCCTGATTTTCAATTTTAAACACCTGATTAAAAATATTTATATATTGATTTAATATTTATTTATTAATGAAATAACGTAATGTTTTACTTATAAATTTTAGATAACTGATTAAATTTACTGTCTATATACATAAATCATTTCTTACTTATATTAATGCTTCAAAAATGCAGATGTACACATTGGATAACATGCATTTCCTAAAAGCGATGAGAACTATGCCCTAATAATTTAAGGGCAAGATACATTTTTATAGTGAATGACATGTGAAAATTCCCTCAAAAAATCAATGATTTTGGGGCATGTAAAAATTCTACGAATTTTGACGTTGAAGGAAAACCATAGCTTACGAAACCAAAGGTTTCGTGCTCCAAAAATTCGGAGAATTTTTGAGAGGTTTTCCTGAACCGCAAAACGTAGTTTTGCAGGCTACAAACATGTATTGTTTGTTAGCTGTCAAAAATCGAAGATTTTTGACGCCTGCAAAAACCATAGGTTTTTGCGGCCGAGGAAATAAATTTCCTCCGGCATAGAAAAATGCATGGCATGCAAACACTTTGTGTTTGCTGTTTGCAAAATGGAGTTTTGCAACCGTGAAAATTAAAAATTTTCACATGTTACAAAATCGTAGATTTTGTAAACATTTTTCTCCAGCTTCGTTCCGTAAACATAACTTTTTAAACTTATAAATTTTAGATATCATATGCCGTGATATTACAGTATAACTTAAATTATTTTCCAGTTTTTAATTTTAGAATAATATCTTTATAATTTTTATAAATTATCACTGTGATATTTATTTTTTTTAATTTTAGGGCCTTTAATTCTATTTTTAAAGATAAAAATGAAATAGGAATTACAATTAATAATGTCAGCAAAAACATTCCTGCTACTGAAACCTTGAAAAAATGAGCTATTGTTTGTTGTACTGGAAAAGCATATATATAAAGCCCATAACTAAAATCACCATATTTACCTGCCTTATTCAAAGGAGGTATATCTGCATGTGCAATATACAAAATTATGTACGGCACACATAAAAAAGATATCAACTCAAATAAAGCTGTTTTAAATGAGAATATCCATATCAAAGCCAGTATCATGACTATTTTAAAATCATATTTAATCACATCTTTATAAAAATAGTATACAACTCCTATTGCAAAGAAAATAGATGCCATAGAATCAAGTGCTAGAAACTGCGTGAATGTAATGTAATGTATGCTGTTTAAAAAAGGTTCTGTAAACATCAGATAACTGATTCTGTTATGTAAGTATCCTACTACTAAAATAAATACCAAAATAAGTAAAATTTTCCTTTTTTTAAGCAGCCCTATTAGACCAGCCACCATAACCAAAATATACATCTCAAATAAGGCAGGTAATATCCAGAGAGAACCATTAACTGCATTAGGGAATGCATTATTAACAAAAACACCAGGTAAATAAAGATTGTTATTAATATTAAAAATAGTTATGATGCTGAGGTAATTAAGGGTCATTGGATTTTTGAAATAATCAATAAGAGATAAATCTGTTACAAGAGGTCCAATAACAAACACTGTAACTAATGCCACTCCTATTAATCCCGGAATAATTCTAAGTAATCTATTCCAGAGAAATTGAATGGATGAATTGTTTGAATCCCAGCTTTGTGCTATGAGAAAACCACTGATCACAAAGAAAATAAGTAATCCCATACCCCCTAAAGTTAGAATACATGTAATATTAAAAAGAGGTTCTCCGTTGTTGGTACCACTGGTAAGTACAAATGAATGTGAAAAAATTACTAAAAAAGCTCCAAAGAACCTTAAAAAATCAAAATTGTTACTGAATCTGATGTTGACTTTACCTGAATCTGGATCTTTTAACATGAATCTCACTAATTTCTATACATTAGTATGTAATAACTTACATAGCTAGTGTAATATTTATATATTCCAGGTATTATAATGTTTCACTTTTAAAATCTAAAAATTGTACTTTTATTTAAATCAATTGCGAAAATTAAGCTCTAAATAATATTTAAATCAATATCAAGCTCCAATGTAATATATAAAACAAAATTTAACATTTTGNNTAAATCAATATAAGCTTAAAAATAATATATACGACAAAATTTAGCACTTTTCAGTAAAATAACAGATATTAAACATTATTTATATTTAATAGATCAGATCCTTAAAACTAAAAATATTCCATAATAAAAAAATAAGAAAATAAGTATAAAGTTTAAAATTTTAAACTTTTTCAAGGGCGGCTACCAATAAATTTACAGTGTTTTCAACATCATCCATGTCTACAACTTCAACTGGTGTGTGGATATACCTTGTTGGAGCTGATAAAACACCTGTAGGAATTCCTTCTCTTGTAAGGTGAATAGCTGTTGCGTCTGTGGTACCGCCTTCACTTACTTCAAGCTGATATGGGATTTCTTCTCTTTCTGCTGCATCAATTAGAAGCTTTTTGACTTTAGGATGGGTTATTATACCTCTTCCACTGGCATCAGTTAAAATTATAGCTGGCCCTCCCCCAAGTTTTGCAGGAGCCTCGTCTTCCTTAATTCCAGGATGATCTCCAGATATTGTAACATCTAGAGCTATAGCTAAATCTGGATTTATTTTAAATGCTGAAGTTTTTGCCCCTTTAAGTCCAACTTCTTCCTGTACAGTTCCAACAGCATAGATTGTAGCATCGCTTTTAATCCTTTTCATAACTTCAATAAGTACTAAACAGCCTACCCTATTATCAAATGCTTTTCCTGCGACAATGGAACCCCTAAGTGTAGAAAATTCACGTTTAATGGTTGCGACATCCCCAACACTCACTATTTTTTCTGCTTCTTCTTTGTCCTTTGCCCCGATGTCTATAAACATATTTTCATATTCAACAGCCTTTTTTCTCTCTGCTGCTTTCATCCTGTGGGGTGGTTTTGAACCTAAAACTCCCAGAACATTCCCATTATCTGTATGAATATAAACTTCCTGATTTAGAAGCATCTGGTCATTAATTCCCCCTATTTTAGAGAACTTAATGAACCCCTCTTTGTCGATATGTCTTACCATTAGCCCGATTTCATCCATATGGGCCGCAAGCATTATTTTTTTCCCATCATCCTTTCCTTTTTTAACCATTATGAGGTTGCCCAAATTATCGGTTTCGATTTCGTCAACATGGCCTTTTACTTCATCTGTTATAATTTCTCGAATATTTTCTTCAAAACCGGATACTCCAGCTGCATTTGATAATTTTTCTAATATACCTTTCATATAAACGCCTCTTACCTTTGGTTTAAACAAAATTCTATTAACCTCAAATTTTATTTAGCTCAAAAAATGTCAAAATTTAGCATTTTGACAATTTTTCTTAAAAAAATTTATTTTATCTTGATAGTGATTTTATTAAAATTAATAGTCCAATCAGCACGATTAAAATTGGGCCTGCCTGCTGTTTTATAAACTCCATAGGAATATATCCCATGTTTATAGCATACCAAATTAAACCAGCCACAATAATAATGATACTTAGATATACACCCCATTTGTTAACTCTGCTTTTTTTTGTTTCTCTTCTTTCAGGTCTTGCAATTGGTTCATTATCCTTTTCTGGCCTGTTTATTTCTATTCTTTCTTTCATGTTATCCCCGTACTATTTTATATCATACTGGTTAAAAATATCTTTCCATTAAAACAATTCCTGTAATTAGTTTTAATTTCTTTTAAACATGTCCTATATATAAACTGCTAGTTTAAATATTTAATTAAAGCCGTATTATAAATAAAAAAGCTATATATAATGATATGAAAACTAAATAACCAGAGAAGATAGTAATTTTAAACAATTAATCTACTTACCTAAACTATAGATGCTATAAGTAGATGTTTATACATAGTTAATGTAAATATAAGTAGTAATATATATCTTTTTGATTATCTTTAGGATCTGTAAAACCCAAAAAATCTATGATTTTTGAGGCATGCAAAACAAAGTTTTGCGGCCGAGGAAACGAGTTTCCACGGTATCAAAAATTCTTAATTTTTGAAAACTCCCATGAAAACCTTGAAAATCAGATAATAATGCGTGTTTCAAGTATAATGTTTAAATACAACTATACAAAATTTAAGAATAATTTCACAAGATATGTGGTGATCAATACAGAGCCTATCTTATAAAATCATATCCTGGTTAATATGAGCATTATCAATTATACAAGTTTTTGAATATTAAATAGAGTTTGTACTCTATTTAATATACTAAAGTAGCCATGATGTGGAATTTTTATTGATTAATTAAATTTTACAGGACTAATTAATATGATACCAAAGAGCCATCCAAGATATAAATCTTTACTTTCAAGAGATAAAATTGTAAATGCATACAAATCTGGAATTTTAGCCGATTCTGGAATGATAGCCCATGGACGGGGAGAAGCTTTTGATTATTTACTTGGAGAAAAAACAACAGAAACTGCAGAAAAAGCTATAGAAGCTGCTGCTGCAGCTTTAATGCTTGCAAAAAATCCAGTTTTATCTGTAAATGGTAACACCACTGCCCTTGTTCCAGAGCATGTTGTAAAATTAGCAGAGATTTTAGATGCAAAAATCGAAATAAACCTTTTTTACAGAACTCCTGAAAGGGTTAAAACCATCTGGAAATTTTTAAAAGATCAAGGGGCAGGAGAAATCTTAGGTACAGAAGATGAAGATTTTAAGCATATCCAAGGCATTGATAGCCCGAGAGGAAATGTAAGTCCTGAAGGTATGTATAATGCAGATGTAATTCTAGTTCCACTAGAAGATGGTGACAGAACAGAGGCACTGGTAAAAGAAGGCAAATTTGTAATAGCTATAGACCTAAATCCATTATCACGAACATCTAAAACCGCCTCATTAACTATAGTCGATAATATCACAAGGGCAATGCCATGTCTTACCCGTAAAGTAAATAAACTTAAGGATAAGAATCCAGATGAACTAAAAAAACTAATGGATAATTTTAACAATATTAATAACCTTAAAGAATCATTGAAGATTATGCTTAATTCCATTAATGAGTTTGAATGAATTTAAAAACAATGGACTTATCACTGAAATCTTAAAAAGAGTGAAATTATGCAGGTAATAGGAGTAACAGGACTACCAGGATCAGGCAAAAGCATCGTAGCAAGAGTTGCCAAGAATATGGATATCAATGTAATAAGGATGGGCGATGTTATAAGAGATGAAGCAATAAAAAGAAATGCTGAAATTGGGGAAACTGCAGTTAAATTACGTAAAGAGTATGGGGACTATGTAGTTGCAGAAAGATGCGTTGAACTAATTAAAGAACATTCAAATAAAGAAACTGCAGATA
>DADN01000183.1:54920-55065 GCA_002509665.1 Methanobacterium sp. UBA8 | reverse complement strand
CAGTTCATTCCAGCCCTAAAATACGCTTTATGAGATTAAAAAGAAGAAAAAGAGAAGATGATTCGAATAATGTAGTTGAATTCAAAAAAAGAGATGATAGAGAACTTAAATTTGGAATAGGTAATGTTATAGCCACATCAGATTA
>DADN01000183.1:31276-54815 GCA_002509665.1 Methanobacterium sp. UBA8 | reverse complement strand
ACTAAGCAAAAATTGTAAATTTTTGATGTTAAACACTAGCCCAAAAAATTAATTCATGCCAGCAGGAGTTTATGAAGATGAATTGTAAAATATATGCTAAGACCAAATTGAATCCTACCGAAGATATTGATAAAATCACTAAAACTTTAAAAAACATGTTTGATTACGATGATATTGAAATAGGAGAAGATTATGTCCTTGTATCTGGTGAAAAAGAATCCATCACAAATTTACGTAAAGAACTGAGAGAAAGGAAAATCAGAGGTGCTGCAAGGAAAATGATGTTAAAAGGGATTCGTGCTAATAAAATTCATTTCAAATTAAGTAAACAGGCAGCATTCGTTGGAGTTCCAAATTTTGTAGAAGATGATCTATCTCCACTAGGAGAAATTGACGTCGAAATTGAAACTGATGATGCCCAAAGATTTATAGACTGGATCGCTCCTGAAATTAAATAGTGTCCAAAAATAGGCATATTAAAATAATTTTAATCGTTCCTGAATTAATATAATGAAAATAATAAAATAAATTAAAATTTATTTTTCAGTTATTATAATAAAATAAAGTTTGTTTCTATAAAATATCTGAAAAATCTAGTTAATTATAAAGAATGGATTGTCTGCATCCTAAATGCAAAATTCACTTTTCTTCTAACTCTGCTTTTTTAATTAAATAATAACCGCTGTCCCCTTCCCAAACATTCTCAGATTCCATCACTTTAATTTTTTTATTAAATATAGGACCATCTAAAACAAGAGTTTCAGCTTCACCGCCTTCAAAACCAATGTGTATTTTATATTTTTTATTTAGTTCAATAATCTCAAGAAGAGAACCACTGTCAACTTTTCTACCAAGCCATGACTCATCAAGGCCTTCTGCAGCTACACTTGTTATTATAACTTCAAATCCCAGGTTAATAATCTCTTCCATGTACTCCACAGGATCTCTGTGCCACAGGGGTGCACATGACTTAAGCCCTAATTCTTCACAGAGCGCATCTATCCTTGATTTTTGATATACGGAAAAAAGAGCACCAGAATAAATAGCTTCAATTCCCTTGTCCTTCAACTCGATTAAAATATTTTTAAGATCTTCTAATTCTTCTTCTTTAATGCCCTTTGTAACTTTTTTAATGAGAGAGATTCCCATTGCTTCAGCTGAAAGTTCTGTAATATGTATATTTGCAACATGAAACATGTACGATGCAGGATTATCAGAAAATACCGAGACAAGATACTTTAATTCATGCCCCTCTTTTATGGCACTGTATGCTGCCATTGTACTATCTTTACCTCCTGAAAAAAGAACTGCTGTTTTCATATTCACTCCTCATTATTTTTTAACTACTCTTCCCTTGATATTCTCAAAAATACCGAGAATACTATCTATAAATACACCAGCTAAACCAACAAACATTCCAATAAATCCGCATAAAATGATTACATTAAACTGATTTGGAAGTATTGCCCTTAATGAATTGATTTTATCCTGTGTAGGACCTCCTATACTTGATATTACCACAGTCTGTGACAGTTGATTCCTAATCTGATCTGTTTTAGAAGGGTCAGTTTGGACAGTTACATGCACAGCACTGTATGATGAACTTATTCCAGCTATTAACATCAACCAGTCATCTAAACTTTTGACTGTAGTTTTAGGATCGCTTCCATTTTGAATCTGGATATTTAAAGTATTGTTTCCCTGAATCTGCACAGATGTTATATTTGTATTTGAGGCAGGTATGCGATTTTCAAGTGTATTTTTCCAATAATTAGAAAAGTCAGACGTTTTAATCGTTATCCCTGTTATAGTGACATTTTTAACTCCATCTATTTTTTTTGTAGTATCTATGAATTGATTAACATTTACGCTGTCTGGAATGTCCAGATATATGGTATCCAAATCCGTAGATGTACTCTGATAAAATGCTGAAGCGATATTTGGAATATCGTCCATTATTGGAGATATAAAAAATGCCCCACCAATGATACCAACTATAAAACCCATTAATACCACAAATATGAGATTTTTTTTGCCTATAATTGGCGTTAAAAGAGCGGTAGAAAAAACAAATACCATTAGTACTAAAAATAATATAACCATTAATATAACTGCGATAGTTTCCATGATTACGTCCCACGACTATTCAATCTCTGTATTACTAAATTTTCACTTTACAACTATTATTCATTTGATAAATCAACATATATCTTTTTTGCTACATTATCATTTTCATTATTTAAATGAGAACAAATATCTGAGAAGAAAATCCCTAAATAATAATTTATTATATTTTATCAATATAGACTAATAAAAGTTTTTAATTATTTAATTCAGTACTAAATATAGCAGTAAGTTAACTAATTCCTGAGATTTATTTTTAAGAGTAGCTACAATAATATAATGTATTTTAAGTTATTATAAAAATTTTAATAAAAAAAGGAAAAATAATTTGAATTCATATATCCCCTAAGAGTTTTAAAGTTATACAGTTCCAACTACTGTTCCTGTAGATAAATCAACATATACCTTCTTTGTTATAGAAGCCTGAGTAACAGGAACTATCCACACAGAATATAAAGTGTTGTTTATAGTAACATTTCCTTGAGTTGGTTGTCCTGCAGTATAACCTGGATAAGCTCCTGCGGCTATATTCTTAGCAACATCTGCAGATATTTGAAATGTGCCGTTAGTTGTTGTATTATTGTTGGTAGTATTGTTAGCTGTAGAATTACCAGTAGTCGCAACAGGGGCCGGTGTTATAACTCCATTATCTACTGTTCCATTTTGATACGCTACATCCGAATTACTGTGAAAAGGATTAAAGGCATAAACTGCAATAATAACAAAAATTATACCTAACACAATTAAAGCTTTTTTTTCCCATCCTGGTTCTAGATCCATAGAAATCACCGATACAAAGTTGAAATAAATTGTTATAAACTACGTAAATGCAATTGTACCATTGTTATTTTTTATTATATATGTTTGCCCACTATTCATGGTTTTACTATTAATATTAGTTGGTATAAGCTTAATTGGAATAATTTGGTTGGAATAATTAACATATAAAGTACTGTTCCCTGTCCCGGGCACTACACTTGCGGTATATGTAAAGTCATTAGGAAGACTTATATTAGCAGAATATCCTGGGCCATTTATGTAAACAGTGTTAATTGTCTCGGCTAGGGATTCACCTATCATTCTAGCCTGACCAAGATTCCCTGTATCTGTTTTATCCATTTCAGCACTTGCTAATTGAAATAAACTTAAAGCAATTACCATAAATACAACTGTTGCAAGTATCAATTCAGCACTTGCCTGTCCCTTACTGTCTAAGCTCATTTTTTCACCTAATAACTGTAACTATTAGAAAGATTAAGATATCCCTTATAAGCAGTGGAAATAAGGAAATTCTTACCATCAGGCCCCATAACAATACTGGTAGCCGAACCATGATATGTTGTTATAGTAGAACCAGTTACACCTGTAAAATATTCATGATCTAACATGGATGTTGGTTTGTTATTATGATCTTCCTGTAATGGATCCCCAAGTATAAATGTGCTCATTTTAGCACTGTTAGGGCCATAAGACGTTGAAATTGTCCTATTTTCCAATCTGTCAAAAAATGTCAATCCATGTGTATCTGGGATGTAATAAGGACGATATCCCATAAGTGTATTGCCCCCTACTAAACAATCATATAGAGAATTCAGTCTACCTGCTGATGCATTATCAGCTAAGTGATATTCTATATTACCCAGATATGTGCTGTAGTAAGGATATTTATAAATAACAGAACTGGTTCTTTCTTTGGTACTTACCCATATGTACGGATCTTCCAGACCTTCAATAGAAACATAAGCATTTTGAGCAGGCGTATTAAATGTCACATTTTGACTTACTGATGATGAATTTTGTAAAACTGTTATGGCTATACTGGGTACGCTAATGGTGAATCCATATGGATCATCCTGTGAAATACTTAAATCACTCTGATCAAATATAGGGGCAGAATCATTATTGTTAGGGTTAACATAGTTACCATCTATATATACGACCCTACCAGTCTGCCTCTCCAGATCTCTACAAGTATTAGTTATATTAATATTTATCATACTTGCAGTAGTACTTAAAATATATGACTTACTTGTATTTCCCGTAGTACTAAAAAATGGTTGATTACCAGGTAATGTATTAGTACTATTTATAACACACTGAACTGCCATAAAAGAAGCTCTTCTCCCTGCATCTGCCGTATCCTGCCGTATAGCTTTTACAACATCAGATGCTACAGTGGCAGTGACATCTCCACCTATAGCTATTGCAGACAAGAGGTTAACTTCATTTACTATGCCATTGTATGAAATAGCCAGTATGACTACAGGTATCATTAATAAAAGTGCTATTGGTGTGAATGCATATCCTTTATCGTCCATTTTACCATCTCTTATTGTTTCCATAATTCCAATCGTACAGGTATGGAATTTGGTACATCTCCTGTGTAGATCGCCTCACTTTTTATCTGGCTTGTATCTACAGTATATCCATATGATTGTAATGTATTAACTAAATCATCAACTGCTTGAGACTTAGCTGCAGTTGGGTCAGATGCAAATGACTCTGCCCAGATAGTTGACAAGAATTTTGGGTAAATAACAGCTATTCTCGTACCAGAAAATATTTCAGGATTTGCCACAGTACTTGTTGAAACAGGTGTTGATGAACCAGATCCACCAAAATCACCGGATTCATATGCAGTTCCAGGAGTTACTGTCACGCTCAATGTATAATTTCCAGGTATAAGACTGTAACTACCATTTGCATTGATCTTGGTAATTATATGTGTTGATTGAGCTGCATCAAGATCTCCCAGATTCAGATAATAAGGAACATCATCATTATAAAGTGTTGTAGTAGTCGAACTATTTTGATTTTTAACTGTAACTTTTATACTTCTAGTATCTAATCCCGCACCTACAAATAACAGAGCTTCCTGGGCATCCGTAGCTATGTTAAAGTTTTGAGATTGAGCAGTTACACTGCTGTATTGATGACTGCTAAATGCAAAAGTATCCCATCTAATAGGCAGTTTACTGTATGTGAGTTCTGAATAACAGCTTGTAAGTCCTACTAAATCATAATCTGAACTACTTACATCGTCCCAAATGATAACCCTAACAGTATTATTACCTGATGTAAGGTAAGGGGCAATGTTTATAATTCCGGGGAGATTACCATAACCACCATCGTTTCGATCAGTATAAGATCCAAAGGAAGTGAATATTGTCTGCCATCCATATGAATTTTTAACCTGAACAACCGCCCTATCAACACCACCGTAAGGGTTTATAACTGTAAATGCATCGAAAAGTCTGGTACCTGGAGGTAAATAGACATTAGAAACTGATGCAACTGCAGATCCTGTAGAAGTCCCTGATGGTATACCTGTTAATGTAAAAGGAGTGTTAGCATTTATATCACTAGTTTGTAGCGTGCTCCAAGCTATACTACGACTAGTAGGGTTTGTTACAGTTCCTGAGTTTAAGTCATACTGTACAGAGGTAGATCCTGAAGGCCTACCAACACCTGCAATATCTGGAATTGAAAATTTAGTGGTTGTAATTCCTATTGGGACCTGCATAGTTGTGGTATAATTACCAATTATTGAAAACCATGGCAGTTTATTATTAGAATCTGCACTAAACTTAACATAAAAATTATTCAAGCCAGTTTTTAGTTCTGAACTGTTTATATTTCCCATATAATTATACATATACCTTGAATTTCCAGAATACAGGTAGTTCCCAAAGTTCGAACTGAGTACATTATGATTAACCTGGTTACCGTTCAAAATGAAATTTGCACCATAAGGACTTGGATTACTATTAACATCGTCGGCACAACCTATCAGAAATTTAGCCCCATTAATTGCTCCATCAGAAGGTACATAAAATGAAATATTTTTGGCATTTGAACCTGAACCCCAATATTTATAATTGTTAAGACCACCATCCCATGGATCAAAGTTCTGCAGCCAGTTATGGAAATTCCACAGTGTAGTTACAACTGTATCATCTTGATTCTGGAACTTAACTTCTTCTATTTTATAGTAAGCTCTTCCTACCCATCCTTCCTGCGGCCCGGATATAACCTTAACTTTGGTTACAATATCATTACTTGTAAGTAAATTACGAGTACCAGTTGTATTTTGAACCACATATGAATTTCCAGTATTTAAAGTAATCCTATATGCTACACCAGAAGGTACCAGAGTACCAAGGGTTGTATTTAAATCAGCATTGGCTTTAGCAACTAAAGTAGCATTACCACTAGAGTAATAAACTGCATCGGTACGTAACTGTCCACTTTGCTCCATAGTTTCTAAAATACTGTCTGCCAGAGCCTCCAAATGCTGGTGATCTTCACCCTGATAATATGGAAGTAATGTATATGCTGTAATGGTAGCAGTTAGTACTATCACTACTATTAAAGCTAATGCTGCATCAACAGTGAATATAAAACCTTTATCGTCCATAATAATCAACCCTTATTTTGTCCACATAAATAATATAACCCTGCAAGGTCTTGGTTTAATATTATTCAAACTAATTTGATCTTCAGGAGTGTCTTTAGGAGCCTGAATTATATAAACATCCATTGAAGCTCCAGGATTACTTACTGTCCTTACAGTTACAGTATTATCTTGTAGAGTAGTTAAATTCTTTAAATATGACCCATTAATCTGTTCTGTTATATTAGTATAACGTGTATTCTGCCCGTTAAAATTACTACCTTTTATTATAGAGTTACTGTTGATATCCACAGTTGCAGAGTCATATCCCCTATTCACGACAAGAACCCAATAATCATAGATACTTAGATAAAAGCTATCAGTTGGAAAAGGATTAGGGGGGCTGGTATATATCCTTGGAACTCCTGCATCTCTAATACCATCTTTTAAGGAAGATACTACATCTAATTGCGCATAATTAGCTACCTTTTCTACCCTGACAACATCAGAAGCAGTGTTGTTGATTCCCGCTCCACTTGCACCTACATTATCTGTACCTATACTTTTCAAAATTGTACTGTCATCTATTGTGGTAATATTTAAATAGAACCCATAGCTGTCACCTACAAGTTTCTGCATATTAGATACATTCAGTGCCGTCAATTTAGTCGCCGCTACCGTTCCCTCTAAAGGCACACCTCTATCTGAATCGTATTTTGCAAGCCCTACAACATTTACGCTTCCATTCTGTTCCCAAGTTGTTGGGTTCCCAGATGTTTCAAGCAATGTATTTAGAGTATCCGCAGCAACTCTTTCAGTGGAACCTCGATAAACAGTATCCTGTATTAAATAAGTTATACTGTCCATATCAGAAGCAACCATGCCCAAAACAAGCACTAGAGGTATAAGAGCAAACAATAAATCTAAAGAAAATAATTGACCTCTTGAATCGCCACCTATTAATCCCAAATTCTTACACTCCTATAATATGATTATATAAACTTCAATTGATATTTTATATAACTTAACAACATTTATATATGTTTGTAACCTCTTATTTCATCCCAAAATAGTATTACAATTTCTAATAATGTAAATTTATATAAATAAGTAACATATAGATTAACTAAATGGTATTACAGTAATGAAAATAGTAAAGCATATACTCCACTAATGAAAAAGAGTTAATTATGACAAAGATGGATCAGCAAGGACAAATATCGATAGAATTCGTTCTTATACTTGCTCTTATGGCAGTAATCGTGTGTGCTGTCGGTTGGTATACAAGCGATGCCAACGAACAGAATGTTATATCATCAGCAGTAAGTTCAGCAGCAGATAACGCAACAACTACTCTTTCTATATTAAATAGAAGCATGGCTCCTGTAAGAGTCCAGAGTATAACCCCGACTGAAACTAATAATGGAACTAATATAGCACTCCAAGTAGATATCTCTGGTTCGCCTTCTTCTAGCCAGATTCAAACTATAACCAGCAGCATATTATCATCAATAGCATCCCAGGGGTACAATGTAACCAATAGCACTATTATAACAAGTAAACATAAATATACAATTAGAGTAGTATAAATTATTTTATGTACTACTGCTAGTCAGTAGTAACTATTTCCCTTTTTAAAATTAAATAAAAAAAATAATTATTTTAAAATTTCAATTATACTAACAGGCTTATTTCCACCAGTGCTTAATAATTTTTCTTTTATTTGAAGTTTAACTTCGTCGCCTTCATTTGCACCGCAGCTGTTAGTTACAAAGTACATATCTGGCTTTACATTAGAACATATATCATATTCTACTTTTACATAAGCAGTATTATCACTGGTTTCAACTACAGTTCCATAAGTGAAATTTCGATGATATCTGATCCTGAAAATTAAAAAAACAGCAACAGACAATAGCGCTGCAAAAATCAGGATTGTAAGATATGGGAAAAACTCAAATGAAAATGCCATGGTAAAGTTTGGATTACTACTGACTAAGACTAAGACTATTCCTGCTACAATATACAGTGAAAAAAAGTCACGGTAAGCATTAAAGTCTACAGGATACATTAATTTAACCTTATACTTCAGCAGATATATCATGTATATAACTAATAATATTGCAAGAATGCAGTAAATATTGAACGACAGGAAATTAAATAAGTAAAGAACAGATACAAGTAAAAAACCTATAGAAATTAGTTGAAGTTTAAATACTGTCCTTTCTTTTTCTTTTGAAGTAAATTTTCCAGAGTATTGTGTATTATATACATGAATCTCTTTAGTATCATCCTTTGAATGTGAATTTTGAGGATTTCTCATTTCAGAAACCTTTGAAGCCCCCCTTTCACTAATCTCAAGCCCTGTATCTTTTACTTTAGATACATTTTCTTTAAAAGATTCAGAATTAACCTTATCCTTAATATTATCAGTATTAATATTTCTTAAAATAGAAGGGATTTTAGGTATTGCTAAAATTAACATTCCAATAAAATTAAACGTTTTTATAAGTAACTCACCGAATTTGGCAAATATATTCATTGAAATTCCTCTAATTTGTGTTATTAATAAGGCAGGATACAATATATGAATTAATGAACCTCATAAATTACTGTTACCCTCAATATTAAACAGAATTTGCCCTATTACTTTAATTCTTTCTGATTAATGTTATTTATATCTTATATAAATAAGTAAGTGTACGATCTCAAAGATACGTTATATTGATTATTATATGATACTATAAATCAATATAGTATTACATATAATATTTTCTGCAATATAACAGCTAAATCTCCAATAAAGAGAGATATTAAAAGACCTATCAAAATAGATGGAGCAAATGGTACCCCTCTTTTAATTTTAAGCTTATTATCTATCTTATTTTCCTCAGATAACTTTTTAAGAATAACTATATCTTCCTTAGTTAAACCTGCTGCCATCGAACTTATTAAAAGTTTACCTTTAGGAGCCGTGAAACTTGTAGGATCTCCCTTTTCTAAAGATTCTTTTATTTTATCAAAAAATCCTTTATTATCAACATAAACTTCATCAGCCTTTTCATATATGTTATAAGCAGGTATCATTCCTTCTTTTAAATCAGAAATCTCATAGTTATCTTGAAGTGCTTTCTTATTTACAGATGCAAGGAATACTCTAAGAAGTGCAACGGCTGTTATTGATATGAATAAAATAATTATACCCATTAATGTTAATTCTAAATGTGAATACAAAGCAAATATCGTAAGAATAGATATAATAACCACTTTTACTTTATTTGGTAGCTTTATAATAGTCAGTGATAAAGCAACGATTAGAACTAATGAGATTATTACGCTTTTGTAGGGTATATAAGAAATAATAAGGTATGTTAAAGTAGTTGCAGAGGTTATAATCAATGCTAACAACATATTTTTCTTATAGTCTTTAATAGGAGTCACTATTTCATCTACAAGATACGGTTTTCTTCGTAATGCTATAAATAACACATAAATTAACAGGAATGGAAGTATTGAAAGTAAACTGTTTATTATGATAGTTATAGGAAATCCATATATAGCCCCAATTGGAAATGCTACTCCCAAAACATTATAATTTAAAAGAGATGGAGAAAAAGGAAGTAAAGCTGCCAGTGCTGTAAATAATTTAACATCTCCACCAGCCCATGCACCTAATTTCCAGAAAAGATAACCTAAAGCAAAGATCACTGCTGTAAATATCATGCCGATTATGATAAACCAAATATCATTAATCATGAATGCATATACAGCATTTAAAATAATTCCTAAACCAATTAATGAATAAGTAAGTTTATTTTGAATAATTCCAGATTTTAAATCTGTATAACTTGCATACAAACATGCTATAATTGCTATAAATGTACAGACTAAAGGTATATCGACAACCATGATAATCACTTGAACCCCGTTTTAAATATTTAAATATTTGTAATTAATAGTCTAGGATTTACTCTTTTTATTCTTAAATGCAGCTTCCATAAATGATACAAAGATAGGATGAGCATGATTCGGTCTTGATTTAAATTCTGGGTGGAATTGGCATCCTAAAAACCATGGGTGATCCTTAAGTTCTACCATTTCAACAAGCAGATAATTAGGAGATATACCTGAAATTACTAAACCTTTTTCCTGTAAAATTTCACGATATTCATTGTTAAATTCAAATCTATGCCTGTGTCGTTCATCTACAGACTTTTTTTGATATGCATCATATGCCAGTGTATCCTGTTTAACATTACATGGATAAGAACCAAGTCTCATTGTCCCACCCAGATATTCAAGTTTTATCTGTTCAGGCATGATGTCAATAACTGGATTTTTAGTCTCTGGATCAAATTCAGTACTGTTTGCATCTTCAAAACCGTTTAACCTGGCAAATTCAATTACCATACACTGCATTCCAAGACAAATCCCAAATAATGGAACTCTCTGTTCTATTGAATATTTTACTGCTTCTAATTTTCCTGAAATACCTCTTTCACCAAAACCGCCAGGTATGAGTAATCCATCCAATCCTTTAAGTTTATTAGTATCTACTGAATTTCCAGCATTTATCCATTCTATATTGACTTTAACCCCAATATTTGCTGCGGCATGTTTTAAAGATTCTCTAATACTTATATATGCATCTTCAAGNNCAAGTTCCACATACTTTCCAATGATTCCTATATTTACCAGTGGCTCCTCTTTTTTTAAGGATTTCACAATTTTCTGCCAGCCCTTAAGGTCAGGTTGTCGCGATTCCATTTTTAATCTTTTAAGTACATATTCACCTACATTTTCTTTACTTAAAATTAAAGGAACTTCATAAATTGAACTAACATCCGGACAATTTATAACTGCATTTCTTTCAACATCACAAAAATGAGCTATTTTCTGTTTTAAGGGAGCATCTATAGATAATTCAGACCTGCAAATTATCATATCCGGAATAATACCTGTACTTCTTAATTCTTTAGTACTGTGCTGAGTAGGTTTAGTTTTAAACTCACCAGCAGCGTTAAGGTAAGGTACATAGGTTACATGGACAAACATTACATTATCATGGCCTTCTTCATTACGAAGTTGTCTAAGCGCCTCTAAAAATGGCTGGCTTTCTATATCCCCAACAGTTCCCCCAATTTCAACTAAAATCACATCAGCATCGTTTTTATTTGAAATTTTTCTTATCATTGACTTAATTTCATCAGTTATATGTGGAATTATCTGTACACATGATCCAAGATAATCTCCTTTCCTTTCTTTATCAATAACAGACGAATAAACTTTACCTGTAGTTATATTAGAATCACCGGAGAGCTCAACATCTAAAAATCGTTCATAATGTCCTAAATCTAAATCAGTCTCCATACCATCTTCTGTCACAAACACTTCCCCGTGTTGATATGGATTAAGAGTCCCTGAATCCCAGTTTAAATAAGGATCTATTTTTATTGCAGTTACACCAATGCCATATGACCTTAATATTCTCCCAATTGATGCTGCAGTTATTCCTTTTCCTATTGAACTTACAACTCCACCAGTTACCACTATATATTTTGACAGATGAACCATCTCCTAATTAATATCAATATTTATCATTAAAATTTCCTACTCTAAATCAAGTTAAAAATATAATTCACAATCTGGATTTATAAAGCATTATTTATAACATTAATGGATGCTTTAAAATTAATTATTTATACGAATAATAGGGATATTAAAATTATAGTTTAAATATCCAAAAAACTTTTCATAAATTTATACCCTTCAATGGTGCCCAAAGAACCCATTTTTGCCGAAAATTCATTATATTGATTGACATTATCCTCAACCCCTTTTGTAGAACACATTGCATAAGGAATTGCCTCAGTTGTATGCGTTTTAACAGATATAGGAGTTGCATGATCAGGCAGTATAGAAATAGCATAATCATCAAATTTTGGAAGCTCATCAAGAAGTTTACCGATGATTTTTTCATCTATACTTTCTATAGCTTTGATCTTTTCAGTGATGTCACCAGCATGGCCTGCTTCATCAGGAGCCTCGACATGAACAAACACTAAATCATGATCATTTAAAGCATCTACTGCATAGTTCGCTTTTTGACCGTAATCCGTGTCAAAATATCCAGTTGCTCCAGGAACATTAATATTGGTCAGCCCAAGATAGGATCCAATACCTTTTATAAGGTCTACACCAGTTATTGTAGCACCCTTTAATCCGTATTTTTCAGCAAATGGAACCATATTAGGTTTAGTTCCCTGTCCCCACAACCATATCATGTTTGCAGGATACTTACCCTCTGCAATTCTCTTTTTATTTACAGGGTGATCCTTCAGTATCTCCACTGAATCTAGCATGGTTTTATTCAACAATTCTGCATTTTCATCATCATAAGGCTTTAGAAGATTTTCTTCAATGCCTTCTCCAACCACATCGTGAGGAGGAGTAGATTTCAAAGATGCAGATTTATTATTATCCATTACAAATAAATGTCTGTAGCTTACACCAAGGTAAAATTTTCCAGCTTCTCCAAATTCCTTATTTAAAGTGGTTATAATCTCTTTTGCTTCTTCTGTAGAAATATGATTTGCATTAAAATCTGCTAATTTTCCATCTATTTCTGTTATAAAATNNCAACTTCTCCATTTTGAAGATCAGCACCAATACTTGCAGCTTCAAGAGGTCCTCTTCCCGTATAATATTTTTTTGGGTCATAACCCATTATCGAAAGGTTTGCAACATCAGATCCAGGCTGCATACCTTCAGGAACTGTTTTAAGTAATCCATTTGTACCGTTAGATGCTATAAAATCCATATTGGGAATCACAGAAGCTTGAAGAACGGTCTTATTGTTTAATTCTTCAAGGGGATAATCTGCCATTCCATCTCCTATTACAACTACATATTTCATTTTTCAAAAGTCTCCAAGTTAATATTGATCCAAACTGATATCGTGTTATTTGGCTGTTTACCTGTTGCATTGTTTGATCTTGTAAATACTTATTATATCGCTTAAAATAGCAGAAGCAGTTTCAAGGGGTCCCGCACCTTTTCCAACAACAGTTACATCTTCTGCAAGGTCTGTTTTAAGTGTCGCCACATTTAATGTACCATCTACTGCAAAAGGAGACCCTTCCCTTACAAGTCTTGGTGAAACTTCAAGAACATCTCCAGATACTTCCCCAATTAATTTTATAAGATAGCCTTCATTTTTAGCAAGAGAAATAGATTCAGGAGTAATTTTTGATATTCCAGTTACTTCCACGTCTTTATAACTTACATCCCTACCTAAAAGTGAATTTGCAAGTATTACAGTTTTACATGCAGCATCTATACCCTCAACGTCTTGAGCAGGATTAGTTTCAGCTATTCCAAGTTCTTGAGATTCTTTTAAAATTTGTTCATATGATGAACCTTCCTTAGCCATTCTTGAGAGTATATAATTTGTTGTACCATTTAAAATTCCCAAGATAGAATCTATATCACAGCTGGATAAAGTTTCATGAGCAAAGTTTATAATTGGCATTGCCCCACCTACAGAAGCTTCAAATTTAAACTGAACATTATTAACCACTGCAGATTCATTTAATTCTTTAAAATTTAAAGCTAAAGGCCCTTTATTTGAAGTAACTACATCCTTTTTATCTTCAAATGCATTTAAAATATGTGTTCTAGTAGGTTCACCATTGCAGATATCAGTAGGAGTTACTTCAACGAGGCAGTCATATTCAGCATTATCAAGTACCTGCATATTTGACATTCCAGAAACTCCATATTCTGGATAATTAGATACTTTTCCAGTTTGTTCTTTAGTTTCAAGAAGTAAATCGAGATCTAATCCTTTATTAGAGATTGCAGCTCCTGAAGTATCTGTAACTGCTACCACCTTAAGATTTAATCCATATTTTTCTTTAAATCTATCATTTTTCAGGGAAATGGCCTTTACTACACCTTTTCCAACTGCACCAAAACCTAAAATACAAATTTTCATTTATAATCACCTAAGTAGCAGCGAATTCGCATCTAAACTTCATTTATAACTAAAAATCCTTTAGATTTTCCAATTTCTTTTATTTTTACCATTATATCTTTTCTTTTACCAGAGTCGGCTTCAAGTATGATTTTAGAGGCGGATTTTTCTGGATCATCCCCAATTTTTAAATTAAAATCAATTACTCTTACACCTTCAATGTTATTAAGCCTGCCAAGTGCATCTTTAACATCTTTTTCAACGATATTTCCAATAAAGATTGTTCTTATCTTTTCTTTCCTTAAAACACCGTCTACTTCCATTATCTGAATATTTTGACTTTCAAGAGTATCTATAACCATGTCCAGTGTATCTTTATCTCCTTCAATTGTGATTTGAACAGGCACTGTACCCCTTTCAGTTTTAACATCTCTCTGGTGAATTACTGTAACTATATTAGCTCCAAGTCTACTAATAGGCTCAAAAGCATCAGTAAGTTGTCCAGGAATATCTAAAAGTTCTAAAACAAGATTTAATCTCATTCCATCATACCTCATTAAAAAGGACAAACGGTATTTATTTTACCCATTTTCCTTTTTCTGCTATAACATTTCCATTTTCATCCAGTTCTGCATTTCTAAGAATTTTTTCAGGGTTTTTATCATTTCCACAATCCGGACGCGTTAAATTAACGTTATCAACAATATATTGAGTTTCTTCAAGTTCAGGAATGTCTTGAAGGGCTTTTGAAAATTTTTCTAATATTTTTTCAGCTTCTTTTTCTATTTTCATGTCTTTCCCCTCTAAATCATATATAAATCATTTATTAAACTTAATTACTGTATTGATCAAATTTATTTGGGATATTTTTAAAGGATTCCTCCTTTAAAACTTTTTTAACAAGCATTTTATGGATACCCGATCCATATTGAGCTGCTTTTTTAGGCCTCTTTACAATTTCTTCAGGCACTCCAAGTTCAGCCCCTACTTCCCGGAGAATACATTTTCTCAAGGTGTCTTCTTTATTTATTTTATATTTCATAGGTATGTTCATAGCAATATTTATAATATCGGGATCAAGATAAGGCACTCTAAGTTCAATTGAATTTGCCATAGTGACAGCATCATCTCTCTGTAAGTTTACATGATACAGGTTTAAAATATCTTTCTTCAAATCTTCCTGTGCCATTTCTCCTTTCTCCTCGTAAAATTTTAAATAACGATTATATCCTCCGAAAAGCTCATCTGCCCCCTGTCCTGAAAGCATGACTTTTAAGTTATCTTCATGTGCCATCTCTGCTGCAATGTAAGCGGGCATTCCCACCCCAATTTTCATAATATTGAATTCTTCTACTGCATCCAATACAGGTATCAAATACTTCTTGACATCATCTACGTCTATTACTTTGGTTTTAAGAGGTAAATTCATTTCCTCTGCAGTTTTCCTTGCAAACTTAAGATCAGCAGAATCTTTATGACCAACACTGTAAAGACATGTTTTAATTCCAAGATCATCGGTTATTTTAGCAATTATTGTACTATCTATGCCCCCTGAAAAAAGTATTCCCACTGTTGAAAGTCCAGATACCCTCTTTTTAACAGATGTTATTAAAAGATCCTTTAACTGTTTTTTTAGAATCTCTTTAGATAAATTAGATTGCTGTTCTAAATTCTGCATATTGATAGTTTCGTTTAATTTATTGTATATTTTTATTAGTTCTTTATTATATAACATTGAATCAGGTGGAACAGTTTTTACATCATTTATACCTATTTTCCAGAGTGCTTTCTTTTCAGAAGCAAATGCAAAAATTTCCTCACCTTCATTTTCTCCAAAATAAAGCGGCTTTACCCCAACAGGATCTCGCACTGCTGCAAAGTTTTTACCATCATATACAGCAAAGGAATAGTCCCCATCTAATTGCTCAATGGTTTTTAGTACTGCATCGTAAAGCGAACCATTATAAAACATTTTAATAAGACTTATAATAATTTCACAATCAGAATCCGTTTTAAAATTTATATTAAACTTGTTTTTAAGCTCATTAAAATTATATATTTCCCCATTACATACCAAAACATAATTATCATAGATTATAGGCTGTGAACCTGATTCACATCCAACTATAGAAAGTAAATTATGTCCAAGTCCAAATGATCCTTCAGGAATTTTTAAGTTATTCAAATTTCCATAAGATGTAATTCCATCTATAAAAATGCCTGATCCATCCGGACCTCTGTGTTTTAAAGAGAGAAGCATATCATACAATTTTTTTGATATATCAGTTCCCATTATTCCAGCTATTCCGCACATAGTCTACTTCCCAATTTAAAAAAATTAAAAATATACTGCAAAACTAGTATTCATTTTAAATAACATAACTTTTAAACCCTTATTTTTGGGTTGAAATTTAAAGTGTATCCTCAAATTTATTATAAATACTTGTCAAAAATATTTGGTTATCCACTGTAATAAATCAATATTTTTAATAAGTTTTTCATATTTATTTACTTTTTCCATGCGGAGGATACTGACCATTAATGAATTTTATTAGCTATTTAAACAATCATTATAAGCATTTTACATTTTTGATATGGAAAATTCTAACATGTTAAATTCATTTATTTACTCCTTACCCTATTTAACACTTTTATCGCTATATTTAAAGATTTAAGTGATTATTATTCTAAAAATATCAGTTATTTTCCTAACAATCTGTTAATTACATTAAATTTACCACATTTTCTTATAAATAACAAAAAATCAATTAAATTAAATTAAATTAAATTATTTCAATCTTATTTTATAATTTTGTTTTTTTTAATTTACTTAATTTGAAAGAAAATATTAATGTAATTTTGTTTAATAATGTTTAGATTACTAATTTTTTGTTGAAGAATTAATTTAACATATCCATATAATTTAATTTATTATTACTAATAGTAACTTTTTTATTACATATGCAATATAATAATTAATTAAAGTATTACTTTGATGTATACAATGNNATTACTTTGATAGATACAATGAATACTACCATCGAAAAGAAAGTCTTCGAGATATGTTATGCACAAAAAAATGAGATTTTCTTTCATAACCTTATCTAATTTTCCATGGATTTTTATATTATACAAAATATTCCACTACGTGCATAATAAAAATTAGGGAATCTTAATCCCTTTTTTAGCCAAATAAATAGTTTAATAGAAGTAATAATTTGATTTGAAGAATTTAATGGCTAATTATATGCTGAAAAATAGCAGGAGGAAAATAAATGAAAAAAATTTTGCTTTTATTTTTAGCCATTGTTGTGGTAGCAGGTACTGGTATTGGATTCGGCGCAACTTTAAATTCAAATACAAATGATTCTGGAAATGTAATTAACACGGCACAAAATGATGGAAACAATAGCAATAACCCTCAAAACAGAGGAAATATTGATCAAAACAGAGGCGATACATCTAACAATGGTCAAAGTGAAACTAATGGAAATGACATAGGTTCTAATGATAGAAATCATTATCGCAATGATGAAGGAAATGATTATGGTAATAACTGGTACGATGGATTCTGGAATAAGAAAAATAGAGATGATAGTGGATACGGGAACTGCAAAGATAGAGATTATGATACATTGTGGAATTGCCCCGATAGAGACTACTACTGCGATGATGACGACGATGAATGCGATGATGACAATGAATATTCCGGTAATTACATAAATAATCAAATAGCCATTAATAATGACATAAACAATGTAAACGTGAATACAGCATCTAATGCTGGAACAGGACTTGCTTCTAGCAGCAAAGCTAGTCAGATATATGGTGAAATTCAAGGGTATACCTATAAAAATAGAGCTGTCAATGAATTACCTATGCAAAAAACAGGTTTACCAGTTGTGCCTGTACTCTTTTCAACATTACTTGTAGGCAGCGGTTTACTATATAGAAAATTAAGGAAATAATTTACTCCTTAATTTTTACATATTTTTAAGCATAATCTTCTAAATATTTTACTGTAATAACTCTTTTTAATGATTTAATTTCTAATATATTAGATTTTTAAAGTATAACTGATTATTATAAGCCATTACATATGTTAATTATATATTTTATACATATTTTTAAATTATTCAATACAATATATTTTATTAATTTAGTTACTATCTAAAAAATGTATTATAAAAATTTTATTTTTATTATAGCTATTATTAAGCTTTAAATAATTAATTAAATTATTTTACTAATTTAATTTCTTTTTTTAGTAAAAATAACAAAGTTTTTATTGTATTATTAATATAATAACCAATTATAGTAATAACATATTGGGCATGAATACTCCTATTAAAAAGGGAAGTTTAAAGTAATCCATAATGCACAAAGCATAGATATTATCAACCTAAGTTCTTCTAAAATTTCGCTAATATAACAAAATATATGTATACAAATTTTAATCATGTAAATTCCCTTTTTTAATAGACAATTTCAACATTATCCCCCTTGAAAATGGAATAGCTATTCCAAATGAGGGCATGCCCTAACAAAAAATTAATGGAGGGAACCCATGAATAAAACATTGATTTTATTTCTAACTTTTATCGCTCTGATAAATGTTAGCCTCGGACTTAGTGCAGCTGCAGCACCAGATTCAAACGATGCAGGAGATATATCTATCAGTTCATATAACGTAAACTTAGATCCTAACACCGATCCTCAGAAAGATCCTGGAAAAACATTGCCACTACAGAAAACAGGCCTACCCATTGTACCTGCACTTTTGTCAACATTACTTGTAAGTAGTGGTTTATTATATGGAAAATTAGGGAATTAACCCTTATTTTTTTTATTTTTTTAAATTTGAGTCTTTAGCTTCATTAATATATTTTAAAAATGTTTTTTATGAATTTATATGATTTAATGGCAGTGATATTACAATTTAAACTCCATTTTTATTTTCAAGTTCGTCATTTAGTCTTAATTATCCAATGTATTAACTATATTTAATTTCTAAATCGTTTATTTTTGTGAAATATCGGCTATTATTGACTTAAATATTGTAATACATGAAACAAAATCTATTTCATTATAATTACTTCAAAACAAACCAAATTTATTTAGAAATCCCTAATTGAACTTTATTTTATAAACTTTATTTTTTTAAATATAATCACACTAAAGAGAGTTGCAAAAAATGCTTTCTTAATACCAAATAAATTACTATTTTTTCATTGATTAATCTGATGAGTATTATAATACCATTTTTTTGTTTAATACAAATAGTAAAGTTTTTATTATATTATTAATATAATAAGCTACAATAGTAATAACATGATACTTGCAAGAAATACGACTATCAAAGGGGAAGATATGTTACAGTCCATCAATTCTAAAAAATCAATATTTTCCACAATTAATTTTGCACATTCATTGATCTTTCCCTTAACGATAAGATCCCTGTAAACATAAACTAAAAAATAAGGACATTTAATGTCCCTTTTTTGACATTAAGTCTGATAATTAGGGACTAAAAGTAAATATATCGTTAAGTAGGGTATTTCTGTGATGGATAGAGTTTTACTAACCCTGCCCTACGCCTAAAATACTGGAGGAAAAAATATGAAAAAAGCATTAATTATGCTTCTAGCATTTGTAATGGTTATAGGTGCTGGAATGGGATTTGGTGCTGCAGCAGATACAGGTACAGGAGATACAACTGTACAGGATGCTGATCAAGGCCAATCTGATGTAGATAATGGAGATGATGGTCAGTCTGAAGTAGGTGATGGTGCAGATAACTCCGATGGTCAGTCTGAAGTAGATGATGGTCAGGACGTAAAAGATGGCGATGATGGAAAAGACGATGAAAAAGATGATGAAACAACTATCATAATCATCCAAAAGAAAATTATGTACTACTTATACTACAGCGGATACTGCTATGGAAATGGTGGTGGATACAATGGAGGTAACAGTGGTGGTAACAACGCCGGTAACAACGCCGGTAACAACGCTGCCGGAGGGAAAACAGTCCCAATGCAAAAAACTGGTTTACCTATATTACCTGCTGTTTTATCAACATTGATGATAGGTAGTGGTTTATTGTATGGTAGATTAAGGAACTAATTTCCTTAATCATACCTTTTATTATTTTAAAATAAAATTTGAAGCTATTTAAATACACTTATTCTAGAAATATCAATTATCAATTAATTGAATTGATATAATATACTAAATATAAATTATTTTTCTATATCTGTTAAAAAAACAATTAGATTTTGTTACTAACTCCTATTTCCACTCTATTTTGTACATTTATTTTTTTTAAATTTAGTTATATCAAAGAGAATTATAAAACAGATTTTATCGATATTACTTAAATTAGTAGTAAATTATTAACTAATTTACTTATTATACTAATATCATTTTTCCTTTTAATACTAATCGTAAAGTTTTTATTATATTACTGATATAATAAGCAAGTAATAACACACAATAAGCAAGTAATAACACACAACCTACAAAATGTAATTATCAAAGGAAAATAACCCGCAATCATTTCATAAAAAATTTAAACCATGACAAAAACCGGGTTTAAAAATATTATAAATCATCAGTAGAGCAATTGCGTTGTTAAGGGCGTCATAGCCCCGCTCTGCACTAAAAAATAGGAGGTTACCATATGAACAGGATATTGATAATATTCTTGTCACTTGTTGTGATTGCAGGTATTGGGATAGGAAGTACTGCTGCTCAAAACATAACAGTTGGTAGTGGAGTACTAGANNAGTTCATCCAATAACAATACTTTAAACAATTCTAACAATAATACAGCTACTAGCACTGCTAATGCAATAAATAACATAAGCATTATAAACACAAATACTTTCAATCCATTTATATACTTAACTTCTGAAAACAGGATAGGTGATATAAGCCTTTGTTCATCTAACATAAACGCACAGTTACAAGCCGAAGGACTAAGATATGTACCATATTGCGGTGGTTATGGATCAGGTAGTGTACCTGAACTTATGGCTTCAGCACCAAATAAAAATAGTAGTCCAAGTGGCGTAGGTATGCAAGAATCAGGGCTTAACATCACTTCTCTATTAATGGGAATAGTAGGAGTACTTGGTGGATTAGTCGCAAGTAAATATGGTTCATAATCGGGACTTCCCGATTATGAATTATTTAATTTTAGTATATAACTTTCAATAAGATTTTAGAATTTTATTTTTAAGATCTAATTTAAAAATTAATTTTAAACTTCTAGTTAAATCGGATAATCTTATTTTTAAAATCTGTTTTCATAAGAATTATGGAATATAAGTATGAATTATAGAAAAGTTTTTATTACTAATTTAACATACTAATAATGCTGATTGTATTAATCAAGCCAATTATATTAAGTCAATAATTTGTACTAATTTAATCGGTTTGTATTAATACAATCTGATGAAATATCGAGAGGGAGGTGAAAAATATGAAACGTCCAATGCTAATTTTAATACTAACATTCATTGCAGCAGTAGGAATGACAGGAGCAGCATCAGCACAACTAATTGACATAAACCTAACTCTAGGTCCTAACGCATCTATATTAGATCCAACTCAAAACCAAACTCAAGACCAGGCACAGGCACAAAGCCAGGTTACGACCATTACTAACACAAACAACTTAACAAATACCAATACTAACGTAGTAACCAGTAATTCTTCATCTACCAACACTAACGTCGTATCAAACAACAACACATTTAATCCAGTTATAATTACCAGCAACTCAAACCGTATAGGCGCTATAAATCTTAGCTCGTATAATTTCAACTTCTAAAAGTTTAGATGAAATATTGATAGAATGAATCATCAGTGTGGTAACCTATCTGGTTATTTTATAAATGCAAGCTGATTGCACTGATGATCCTCATCTATCACCAGTTAAATTATATTTTTTATTTTTTTATTCAACGTTTGAATTTAAACTCTAATAGATTTGCTTTAAATCATTATTTTTTAAATAAATTATCAAATTGATTATTATTAATAGTAAAGTTTTTATTATTGTAAGTACATACTAATAGCGTTGATTGTATTAATTGAGCTGATTTCATTCAGTCAATAATTTGTACTAATTTAATCGGTTTCTATTAATACAATCTGATGAATTATTTAAAAGGGAGGTGAAAAATTGAAACGGCCAATGCTAATTTTAATACTAACATTCATTGCAGCAGTAGGAATGACAGGAGCAGCATCAGCACAGCTAATCGACATAAACCTAACAATAGATCCCAACGCATCCATATTAAGTCCAACTCAAAACCAAACTCAAGNNACTTAACAAATACCAATACTAACTTAGTAACCAGTACTTCTTCATCTACTAACACTAACAATATAACAAATACCAACACTTTCAACCCAATTATAGTTAGCAGCAATACAAATCGTATAGGTGGTATAACTATCCATTCATCAAACTTTAACCTATAGACAGCTACTAAAATGTAAATNNAAATGCAAGCTGATTGCACTGACGGTTCTCCAGGTTTTAACTATAAAAAAATAATTTCTAGTATTAAATCTAATTAATAATAATTTAAATCAACTCTAAAATAAAACTATTTGTTTTTCAATTTTTTGTAAAATTAACTAATATTAAAATTTAAACTACTTTTTAAATTAGAAAACGCATTTTTTATCTTTTAAATTTCATTTAATTATCTTATATCTAGTTAAAATTAAATTCCACATCTAATATTTTTTTCTAATAATTTTTAGATCATTATATTAATAATAAAAAATTTATTACATTAGTTACATAATAAATATTGTAATAGAGATTTACAATCTAAATTTAATAATACTTTAAAATATTAATACAAAATATTACTAAACTAGTTATATACAGGCCAAACGGGATTTCAGTGCAATCGGCTTGCATTACAACTTTATTAAGTACCCATTGATTCCGTTTGGCCTATTAATTTGAAATATTTAGAATTTAAACTTTTTTAAGATTAAGAGTTTTTAAAAGAACTAAG
>DADN01000183.1:23989-31262 GCA_002509665.1 Methanobacterium sp. UBA8 | reverse complement strand
CATATTAATTTAAGATTGACGGTACAAAAAGCTTATTAGCCTTTTTCTATAATTTTTATTCCTATAGGTAGAATACTAATTTATTGTCCAATTTATTAAAAGTATTAATTTTAACAAAATTTTTATTACTTAAAAAACATAATTCATTCTCAGATACAAAAATTAGAATTTTGTGTCAATGCATGCGTATGGAGGTGAAAATATGAAAAAAGAATTAGCAATCCTTATAATGGCATTTGTTGTCTCAATGAGTTTCATTGGGGCAGTAGGAGCAGTAAATCCTGGACAATGGCAAGGACACGGACAATGGCAAGGAGGCCATGGACAATGGCAAGGNNACCCATGGTGGTGGAGACATCATTACAGACACTACTAGTGGAGATAAGCATTTTGAAGTCTTTCACTTAAAATAAATCAAAAATTAGAAATGATATTGCAAAATTTAAGTGAAAGGATGAAAAAATAAGGAGGACTAAATCCTCCTTTTACTATTTGGCATGTTTAAATCCTAACATGTCAATTTAAACAATAGCAAACTTTACATTTACTACAAAAATTGTAATAAACAAGTACTGCAGTAATATTGGATTTAACTAGAATAAATAAACTAGTTACATAGATCAAACGGGAATTTTCAGTGAAATCAACTTATATTACACCTTCGTTAATTACCACTGACTCCGTTTGATCTGTAATTTTAATTTATAAAAATTTAAATTGTTTTATAATGAAAATATATCTTAAATTATTTTTATTATATGAAAAAAAGCTATTCCTGTTTTATCACTTCAATAAATTACTTAATCAGAGCTGCAAAAATTAACCCATTTCCAGATTGTTTCATAAAATATCTAATTAAATATTTTTCTAACATATATAATGGTTTATTTTGTAAATAAACTTGTATAAATACAAATTTTATACACTATTTCAATAATGATTATACTAATATAGAAAAAAATTGTTAAAAATGTTTTAGTGCAATTTAAAGAATTAAATTGACAATACTTGACTAAAAATAGGATCATAAGTCCATTATTGTGTCATTACCATTGCTGCAGATTAGAACATTATCACTGAGTCTGATGTGAATTTACTATTAAAACTAAACATGGAGGAATTAATCCTCCTATTATAAATTTAAACTCTTTTTTAATTTTTATTAATGAATATTAATTCTAACCTAGATACTCTCTAAAAAATAAAATATTAAGATTAAAACAATAAAAATATTATTGTCTTGCTCTTGCAACTTTTCTTGCAATTACAAGCTCACCAATAGCAATTAGACCAACAAAGAACTTTTCAAGCCCACCAGTTGCCCAGATTGCCTCCCCAAAGGTAGCATCTCTAATGTTTTTCTCATATTCTTCTGGTGTAATTCTTTGGCCGGTTCTTCTTCTGGTAACTATTGCAGATGCTTCCATGAGTTCATCCCAGCTTACTCCTTTAAGTTCATCTGCCATGGCTTCAAATATTTTATAAACTTTAATTTCATAGAGCTGTGAAAGTGTTTCTACTATATCAAATGTCCTTACAACACCAACTACAACATCATCATCATTTAAAACAGGTATACTTATTACTTTATGCTTTGTAGTTTCTAAAACAGCTAACCTTGCTGGATCATTTTCATGAACATTAACGATTTCTTCTTTAGGACGCATAACGTCAGATACTTTCTTTTTACCTTCTCTAAGTGCTCTTGCGACCTCAAGAGAAGTTATCCATCCAACTAACTTTTTTTCGCTATCTACAACCGGTGTTGTGAATTTTTTTGTCTTTTCCATTATCAATGATACTTCAACCACGTTTTGATCCGGAGATACGTATATATATTCTTTATCCATCATTTCCTTAACTTTCATTGGACAACCTCTCAAGTTTTAATGCGCTCACTGGACATTTACTAGAACACACTTCACATAAAATACATTTATCTTCAGAAAATACTATTTCATCATCTTCAAGTTTAATAGCACCTACAGGGCAATTTTCCTCACATACCTGACAGGAAACACATGCTTCTTTGTTAATTGAGAGTTCTTTTGTCTTCAGTGCAGGCCCTAATTCCCTTTCAAGCTGTATCGCATTTTCTGGACATACGTTAACACACGCTCCACACCCGACACATGCTGATTTGTCTATTACAGTTGGTTTTCCTTCCTCAGCATTTACTGCACCTGTAGGACAGAATTTAGCGCAGGTTCCACAGGAAATACATTTATCTTCAGCTACTTCAATATTCTTCATTTTAAGGGTTCTATGAGGTACCTTTAATTCTTTAAGACGGTATTTTACTTCTTCATCCTCAACGTCAGATGTACTTTCTATAACATGTATACTCTTTACAGGACAAGTTTGAGCGCATATTTCACAGTTCACACAGTTCTCAAGTACTTTGGCAGGTTTCGTTGCTTTTGCTTCAGATATAGCGCTTACGGGGCATTCTTCAGCACACAAGTTACACCTTATACACTCTGGAGAAATAGTTATACACTTTCTTTTCAACCTGTATTTTTCAATCTCGGGTTTAATTTCTTCTAGATCCATAGCTTTATGGATGACTTCGTCTTTTAGCACATTCTTGTCCTTTTTAAATGTTATGTCCATAATTACACCTTTGGTAGGTAGATGAAATTTATATGTTGATTATTTTATTAAATTTATCCAATTCAGATATTTTTGGCAGACCTTTAATTGCCCCTGACTCTCCTATAATCCATGAAGCAATAAAGTTCCCTAATTTACCTGATTCTTCAATATTTTTATTATTGAGAAGCCCATATAAAAATCCTGCATTAAATGCATCTCCTGCACCTGTTGTATCAACACAATTAACAGCGAATGGTTCTATAAAATAGTTTTCATCACCATTTGTAATATAAGCGCCTTTATCTCCTCTTTTAATTACTACAGTATTTATATTATATTCCAGTAAAACTTCCGCTCTTTCTTTAAATGTTTTATATTTATTACCAGTTAAATACTTTAATTCTTCTTCGTTAGTAAGAATAATATTTGTTCTATTTAAAATATTTTTAAGATAATTGATGCCTCTTTCAGCATATATTCTTCCAGGATCAAGGCTTACAATAATATCTTCCGAAATTTCATTTATAATACTTTCTTGAGCCTTAAAAGATTCACCTACAAACGATGCAAGATGTAATATCTTAGAATTTTCTAAATAATCTAATTTAACTTCATCGGGCGTAATTAGATCGTTGACGCCTGGATCTACATATAGTGCTCTTTGCCCATTCTTGTCTACAAAACCAAGAACGTTTCCACTTCTACCCTCTGAAATGATAATACCTTCTGTATCTACACCTTCTTTTTGAAGATTTTCAAATAAAAGCTTTCCATCATGATCCTTCGAAACCTTACCTATAAACCCTGTTTTCATACCTAATTTTGAGAGCCCTATAACTGTATTTGCAGCAGATCCCCCACATGATCTGTTAAAATCAGTTATATAAGATTCTTCATCTTCGCAGGTTATTTTATTCACATTATAAAGTTTATCAACATTTAATGCGCCAAATCCCACTACATCAAATTTCTTCATTAAATTCTCCTTGAACTTAAGTTTATTCAAACAATTCATTTAAATATATCTTATGATCTCCTAACTGGCCACCATAATTTCCTGCAGAGACGCTTACAACACCATCAATATCCATTACAGCTTCGATCCCTGCCTTCATAGCCTTTTTTGTAATATCTATGTTTAAACCATTTATAACTATCTCCGGAATATATTTAACATTATCAGGGACCATTGATTCTTTTTCCAGAGTTTTCTTTAGTGAAGGGCAGTATGGATGATTAGTTGTTGGCCCTATCCATGGATAATTTGTTTCAGGTTTGGAAGCTGCTGAACAAATATCAAAAGGCGCTATAGCTCCTTTGACTTCACCTATAGCATTCAGTGCCTCATTTCCAGCTTCAATTACAGCTTCCTTAGTGCTGCACATATACCAGAAATTCGCACCCATAATTCCTTTCATGTATCCCACATCACGTTCTATCTGGAAATCAGGAATAGCTATAGGCACAACTATCATTTTACGCCCATAATTTTCTTCTTCATGTTCATATCCATCACCGCAGTGACCTACATTTTTCATCATATCCATTTTTCCAGCGGGATTTTTTGAAGCGTCAAATAGTGCAGTAAAAGGTTTTACAAGTATATCCTGTCTTATCCTATATGATAGTTCCACTTCGAATTTCTGAGTATCCTCTTTTGGATACCAAATTTGAAGCACAGCTCCTTCTCTTCCATCAGGAGTCTCATCAGCACTTAACCAGCTTTCAATACCTCCCTCAACACGTCCAATAACAGTTCCAGGAGTTGCTGTTGCATCGTAAGCTGCTCTTTGAAGAATTTCTTTATTATCTGCAGTTACAATTATCCTGCAGCAGATTCCATCAAATGCTTCACAGTAAGTATCTACAATTTCAACCATTTTATCATCCCATCACATTCCATATTAACCCAATGCACCTATTAATTCTCCCCTAACTAATCTTCTAAAGGTTTTACTTTCATTAACGAGTGCTTCAAAATTTTCACTATTTACTATTGCAATTTTGGGGAGATTTAACTGTTTTATTGTTTCTTTAAGATTTTCATTTACAGGATAATTATTAAGAGCATCTTCGATATTATCCATATATGACTTAATGAACTTAATAACCTCTTCTTTTCCAAATCTGTTAAATATATCCGCGATAATTGCCGTTATAACTGTATTATCAGCCATTATTGCAATTTCTGCTTCNNTTTATAGCATATTCATTTCCATTAAATGATATTGCAAGACCACCCTGCTTTTTTGCAAATCTTAAAGGCTCAACATCAGTTATACTGTCCCCTACATACATGACATCTGAATTATCAAAGCCAAACCTGTCTAAAATATCAATAACAGCTTCTTTTTTACCTTCTCCGCCGACAGGCCTTACGTTTTCTGTGATTTCATTGATTTCCATCTTAGGAATATCATCCCAGAATATTTTATCAATTACTTCAAAATCTGGATTTTCCAGTATAGTTTCTTTAAATTCCATTAGTTTCACTTTATCTTCATCACTCACGGAATATACATCCATATCCAGGTTAGTCGAATAAGTATTTTCAAAAGGGAATTTAATTACATCACAAAGAGCCTGAATATATTGTTCATAGCTCGTACTTACAATGAAAGAAGGCATTATATTACCTATAAATTGCATTGTATCTGCTGCACCTGGAAGGAGAAGTACATTTTCCCTGGAAAAATCGATTATACTACGATTTGTAGCACCATATGATTTTAAGAAAGGAACAATTAATTTTAAAGTCCCTCCAGCATAATATCCTTTTCTTTTAACTTCATCAACCAGAATATCATCATACTTACTGAGTATGGTGAAAAATTTTTCTCCATCTTCAATAAAAATGCCTGCAAGTTCAAATGCATTATCATTTATGGATATGGGGCCTTCACAATCAGAAATAAAAACTTTCCTGCCCAATTTTCTTCCTCCAAAAACTTCGTTTTTGGGGTTTCGGAAAAACGGAATTTTTCCTTCAACCTCCAATAAAAAAATAAAACCTAAAATCTATGATTTCGTGGTTCTGGAAATATTTAGTTTTGTAAACATGTAAAAATTCTCCGAATTTTTGCGGTCACAAAATGAATTTCGCAAATCGGAAACTCAAATAATAAATTAAGGTGCTTTTAATTTTACAGCACCCACTGGACATGTCACTTCACATGTGTCACATACTATGCATTTTTCAGTGTCAACCACTACTTTGCCATCTTCGATACTCATTGCATCTTTAGGGCATTTATTTACGCATACACCGCACAGTTGACATGTTTCATTATCAATAGTTATTTCTCCAGCTCTTGGACCTTCTAAATTCTTTCGAACAAAGAATATTTTATCCTCATGAGCATCGAAATATTCTTCTTTAAGAACTATAGAACCAAATGGACATGTTTCAACGCATTTTCCACAGTAAATGCACTCTTCACCAACATGCACTGGAGAAGGCATTTCAAGTTCAATTGCTTCAACAGGACAGACACCAATACACGCGGCACATCCTATACAGCTTTCCTCAACTACAGCTATGTTTCTTTTTGGAACAGTGCCTTCAATTACATCCTTTATATCCTCAATTTCGAGGGCGCCATCCATAGCAGCGCTGATTTCATCCTTTAACTTATCAGTTATATCAATCTCAAATTCATCTTCAGTGTGTTCAAAGCTGACATCCCTTGAAATTTTATTTAGAATATTATCTACTTTACCTGCATCCCTTGCAAGTTTAGCGGTTTCTTTTTCAAGAAGTTCAGAAACTATTTCCATTGTTTTGATTTTACCGAACTTTTCATATGCTTTCTTTCTTGAAGAGTATCTAATAGCAGTTGATGGGCATACATCCATACATTCTTCACACCTTGCACAATATGCTGGATTAATATAAGGTAATTTACTTATCTTACCTACATTAATAGCCCCTTTAGATGGGCAAACCCTTGTACATGTCATACAGCCTATACACTGCTTTTCATTTACAACTACACCTTTTCCACCGGCTACAGATCTTGGTAAAATTTCACCATATTTTATAGCTTCCGTAGGGCATACACGTGAACAGTAACCGCATTTAACGCATTTTTCTTCATCTATTACACTGTGGGCTTCTTCTCTACCTGAGGATATAAGCTGAATTGCACCAGTTCGGCATGCATTTACACATGCACCGCATCTCCTGCACAATTTAGGATTAATATTTGGAACATTTTCCCTTACAGCTTCAGCTAATGTAGTTTCCATTTTTATAGCATCAAATGGACATGCTTCTCTACAAAGTACACATCCAAAACACTTATCATCAATTTCTATATGTTTATCAGGAGGTACTTCATGAACTGCCTCTACAGGACATGCTTGAAGGCATGGTTTGTCTATACACTGTTCACATTTAGATGAATCTATTTCATAGGCCACTTCTACTTCACGAAGTGGTTTATAAGGTTTTCTATCAGTTTTAGTTTCAGGAATTTTATCATTCCCCCACGGGTAATAATGCTGGTTTTACAGTTACAAAGATTTCATCACCCTTCACTTCACTCTGTGTGAGTAAAAATCTTGCAACATAAAATCCTGCCACACCAAATGGACATGTTTGATAACATGTGGTGCATCTCAGACATTTATTAGAATCTCTGACAGTACCCTTTTCTTTATCATAAGTTATGGCACC
>DADN01000183.1:4222-23968 GCA_002509665.1 Methanobacterium sp. UBA8 | reverse complement strand
GACTCTGAGTTTTAATCTATCTGTTACTTTTTCAACCAGGTCCCTTATACGTGCTTCATCAGGCATGATTTCCCGAGCTTTTTCCAGAATATCCTCAAATGGAACCTCAAAGGTCACTGCTTTTTCAGGCGGAAGATCCTTAAGTTCATCCTGTTTAGACTCTATTAAGTTTTCAAGTGTCTGTACCACCAGATTAATTACTTCTTTTTGACCTTCAACATCAGAAATGTATATTCCTTTAATGGAACCTTTTACTGGGCATGTTTTGGCACATTCTCCACATGCTACACATTTGGATTGGTCTATCATGATCTTATTGTCTTCTTCAATAATGGCACCTTCAACTTTACAGGCTTTCATACACTTTTTACACCGGATGCAGAGATAATCATCAATAACAAACATCTTCTCTGCAGGAAGTATAGTAAATTCTTCACGAATTAAATGACTTTCACCAGTCCTGAGTGTTTTTGGATCTGTAGGGCATACTTCTGCACAGAAACCACATCGTATACATGCATCTGTATTTATAACTGGATATGTTATACCTTCTCCATCTTCCATATCCTTGTCTTTTGTTCTTACAAGTTTTATAGCAGCGGGAGACGGACATGCTGCTGTACATGCACCGCATGCAATGCACAATTCTCTTACAACTTCAGGGAAATCTCTGAACCTATCAGGTGCTTCTACAATTTCTCTATTTGTTGCAGCACCTGCAAAGTTTTCGAGCCATCCTTTTCTTGCAAATTCATATAAGTACCATATTACTGAAGACATAAAACACCATCTTTAATTATTTTAAATTAATTGAATTTACATTCTCTATTCCATCGAACTCTATAACTTTACCGGATTCTTCATCTATTACTGTAACTCTTTCTGTACATGCAATACATGGATCAACACTCGCATAAGTTGCAACAGCGTCTGCAACTGTAGCAACATCATTAAGCATGTATCTAGCGCATGCATCAATGTTCATTATACTAGGAGTCCTTATGGAAATGTTCTTTATTAAATTACCATTAGTTTCTATCATGTAGGCTACTTCGCCCCTCGGAGCTTCGTTCCTGTTATCAGCATANNATCCTGCAGGTATATCTACTTTAGTTCTTACTTTACCTTCAGGAAGGTTTTCTATAGCCTGTCTGATAATTTTTATTGATTCTGTAACCTCGTCAAATCGGTTCATGTTTCTTGCGAAGTTATCTCCTTCATCACGCCAGATTACATTGAAATCTAAATGGTCCCTGTAAACAGATTTATCTGTCCTTAAATCGTCTTTTATAGATGATGCTCTAGCAATTGGACCTACTGTCCTTGCTTTAAGTGAATCTTCTTTAGATATGACTCCAACATCTCTAGATCTTAGACCTAGTAATGGGCCGTGTTCAAACATTTGAGGATATTTAGCGTACTGAGATTCTAATTTATCTAAAAGATCCAGAATACTTTTTAGATGTACTTCTTTAACATCCAGTCTTACTCCACCAACTACGTTCCATGCCATATGAACCCTGTTACCAGTTAAAAGCTCAATAGCATCCATAACAAGTTCTCTCATGGACAGCATGTACATGAATAAAGTTTCATGTTCAATTGTATTGAAATATGTTGAATTTGCCAGTAAATGGCTCTGTATCCTGTCCAGTTCATTGGCGATTACCCTTAAAAATTGGGCACGGAGTGGAGGCTCTGCACCTGCGATCTTTTCAAATGTTTCGGTAAATGTCATTGTATGTACGTATGAACATATTCCACAAACTCTTTCTGATAAATAGACACATTTTTGCCATGTTTTTCCTTCCATGACCTTTTCAATACCTCGGTAAACATAACCGTAGTCTATCTCAGCACCTATAACTCTTTCTCCACGTGTGTGAAGTTTTAAACGTAAAGGTTCTTTAAGAGCAGGGTGAATTGGTCCTATAGGAACTATCATTTACTTTCCCTCCCTTTTGCTGCTATTGCATCTGGACCAACGGCTAAAAGAGCCTTTAAAATTTCTGTTGGCCTTGGTGGACATCCTGGAACAGATGCATCCACAGGAATAAATTCATTGAGAGGAGGGTATATTGCACTACCTTCCTGATTATAAACATTTCCTGAAAGTGGACATGCTCCAATTGCAACTACTATTTTAGGATTTGGAGCTTTAGCATAAATCCTCTGTAGATTTTCTTTCCACTGTTCCGCTACAGGTCCTGTAACTAAAATTACATCAGCTTCTCTCGGATTATTATGGAAATAAATCCCATACTGTTCTAAATCATAACGAGGAGATAAAAGAGCAACTATTTCAATATCGCACCCATTACATCCCCCAGTATTTATAAGACATGCGTGAATAGAGCTTTTCCTTACAATATCTTTAAGTGCACCTAACATTTCTTTACCTCATAAGATATTCGATCAATTCTTTTTTACCATCGACTATGGCATCTTCATAAGATTTACCATTTACAACTTCTTTTGCAATTTTGTCTTTTATTGCATCAGCATCTTCCTTTGATATAATATCCATTACATCAGAAAGCCAGCAAATTTGGAGGTCTGAATGTATTTTATCAAGTATACAGCTATATCTAGACGATTCAAAGCGTGGATGTAAAGCTTCGAGACTTGACATGTCTAATCGTCTCATTAAAATCTTTTCTAATTCTTGGGGAGTGATACCCATTTCCTTTGAAAATGGCTTTATTATATCTTCCTGCCATCTGTAACTGTCTAATATTCTCTTTTTCATCAGTTCCATTAATGATTCACTATTTTCTCTCAAATCAGTATTCATAAAAGGACCATCCCTACAAGCCAAATAAGGCCCGATACTACAAATCCAATAGCTAATTCATATCTTCCATATCCAGGTCTCATCCCAAGTACAGTAGCTACAAAGAACAGCCCTACTGTAATCGAAATATACTGTGGAATTAGCATGATAAGTTGACTATTTAATAACAATATCCATCCTATAATTGAAATCACAAGGGCTACTACATCAATATTTTTACTTACAAATGGTTCGGTGTACTTTTTATAACTAAGTAAAAGCCCTACAATCATTCCAATTACAAATGAAAGTATATATGCAAGATAAATTATTAAATCCATGATATCACCAGTTAGGCAGGTCTATAAAGGTATATAAATGATATTATAAACAATATAAGAGCTAAAATAAAAGCTCCTTTTTCAAGGGATTCTGCAAAATGGGCAAATTTATGTCTATTCTGGTACAGAAGAAGAAATGCCAGAATGACTACCGCGATTGTTAAAGGAGCTACAATTATCCATTGTTTAAATACAGCAAGTGCACTCATTATTACAGCCCCTACTCCAACAAGAGCCATTAAGAAGAGTGTATCCTGTTCTTTCATCATTTTTATTTCTCCTTATATTCTTTTTTAATTAAATTACATTCATGAGCAGTATTGAACCGATAATTCCGATTGCTGCAAATATTATCTGCAGTACTACAGAGTGGTTAGGGTTTAAAAGTGGTGAAGTAGCACTTATAAATGCTATTCCTACAGTCATTACCACCATTCCTATTAGTAACCAGAGAGGACCCAATGCTCCAAGGAACACTGTTAAAAATACCCATAGAAGCATGTACCACATTATAGATTCTGATATCATAAGATATCCACGTAGTAATCCATAGTGTTCAGTTTCATATCCAGACACTATATCTTTTCCTTTGGTTATTGAAAATGGAGTATATTGCGCTTTTGATACTATAAGCACAAAGAACATTGCTGCTGCTAAAGGTATACTGTAAAGCAAAGGTCCATGAACAGCCTGATAATTTATTATATCCGCAATTCCCATAGATCCTGTTTTAAGATAAATAATTACAAGGACCGAGAATAGAGGTACTTCTGCCGCTGCTGAATATACTGCCCTAACACAGCTTAATTTACCATATGGTGAACCTGAAGAGGATCCTGCATTATGCTCCACTATTTTATGGAGAGCATATACAGCAAATATTATTAAAAGCGATCCTTGAACTACTGGCCCCACTATTACTGCAGTTATCCATATAACCATCATAATACTGGCTATTCCAAGATAAAAAGGCATTGCAGCCGTTTTAGTAAATGAAGATTCTTTAATATAAAATTTAAGTAAATGTAAAAGATACTGGATTATTGGTGGTCCTGGTCTAGTTTGCACTCTAGCCACCACTTTTCTGTATAATCCTAGAAGCAAGCTTCCAATTAAGAATGCAATAAGGACGTTTAGTAGGATATTTGCCATTAAATTCATCTGATCACCGATTGAGATTGCTTATTAATATCCGATGAAGGGTTCCTTCCTTCTATCTTCTTTCTCCTCTTCTCTGGCTTTTGCCATAATTATTAATCCAAATGAGAGTACGCCCAATGGGATAAATACAATTGAAATTCCATAGATTACCCAATCTGCAGGATTAAATATCAATGCATATATTATACTCACTACAGAAATTATTAAGACTATTGAGCTTATTATACTCATTTTATTCATTGTTTCACCTGATAATTCTTTTAAAATGGTTTGTTAATAATCAGCAATATTTCAATTGCCCTTACAATTACAAGTAATGAACTTAAATGTATTATAACTAAAAACGGTGAACCGGGAGTTCTAAACATTTCAGCTTTTGTTGCATAAAATGGAGCTATACCCGTCTCACCAGCGATACCCATTAAGAGCAGTACTGATGCAAATTGTACCATTGGTGTCACTAAACTCAAGTGAGAAAGTTCTATCAAACTTAATGTACCTGTTGCAGCAAGAATTGTTGCTGCTCCTCCAAATAAAGGAAGGGATGCTATCATAGCAATTATACCATACTGGAATGCTGAATCTAAAACATCCACCAGTTTAACAGCACCTACCAATCCAATATTTACAATACCAATTAATGCAACGAATAATGTAAAGTTGAAAAGATCTCCTGTTATCATGGCACCTGCAGTTGCAAGACCACATATTATTGCAAGAAATCTCCTTACTTTAAATTCATCTTTACCTACTTTTACTTCCCTATCTTCAAGAGAACCAAATCTAGCTTCTACCTGGGTCTCTGTATTACTTACAGCTATAAGAAATGTAAATAGGAGTGCTCCACCAAATAGGAAGAGATTAAATGGAGTTAAGTAAAGTACAATATCTCCTAAAGGTATGTAACCAAATAAGNNCCTAATGTTGCTATATCCATTTTTAATTACTCCGAATCATTTTAAGTATGAACCATTATTATTTTTCTCTTTTAAACTCTTCTCTACCCAAAACACCTATAAGTCCAACTTTAGATGCTACCTTTATCAGCACCCCAAATGCTGACAGGAATAAAGCTAATAACCAGTATTGAGGGGTAACAAAGAACATAAGGAAACCTATTAACCATAATACCCATGCTACACCAGATATTCCTGCAACACCTTCCCATAAAGTAGAAGGAACTCCCCTAATTGTTCTGGAAAGGACATAGAACAATATTCCTACTCCTGCAACTGCTCCTCCTGTGAATCCACTCAGGAAAGCACCGTAAGCTATAAGAATTATTGCCAGGAAAGTGGGCGCAGTCTCTAAAATCTCCATATCTAATGAAAGTGGGAGTGGAATTAAACTAACATTTTTCCCTGTTTTTCTCATTTCTCTGCTCATAAGAACTTCTGAAATTGCAAGGATTTCAGCAAGCTCAACTACCAGCCCTGGAAGTACAAGTGCTTCTGCCAGATCAGTTGCAACTGCTGCAACTATTATCAACATTGCAAATCCTACAATATCTGTAAGTATGAGCGCAGTTAAATCACCTTTTTTAAAGGCTATTCCTAAAAGGCCTATGAAACCTGTTAATAAACCAACCAATATAGCCGGTTTGTAAAGTGAAACTACCAAAGGGGAAACAACACTTGGAACTAAAACTTCAGCACCGGTCATTCTTCTTCCCTCCTCATTGTAAATTGAAGTGCTATAAATGAAGCAACTACAAATGCCATCATCAATATACTTGACTCAAGAATTGTATCGAAACCCCTTGAGTAATAAAGTATTTCATCTATTAATCCACCTGGAGATGAATAAATTGAAGTACCATAGTATAATGTCGTATTTTTTACTGATATCGCCATTGGAGACAGATAACCAGTTACTTTACCTGCCTGCGCTGAAAATTGAGGATACTGAGATTTAATAATACCCGGTTCCAAAAGGAAGTTGCCGTTAAGACCCCAATCTGCTATTACAGTACCTCCACGGTCATAAGGTGCCAGTGGATCACCTGAATTAATCTGGCTCTGGGGTTCAGGCCTTGGATAAATTTGATGGTCATTTAATGCAAATGGCATTACAAAACCCACTATAAGCACAATCCCCAACACTAAAGAGAACAACCGGGGAATATTATCCGGGTTTGCCAGATCATTTAAAAGCCTTCCTATGCTTCTCATACCTTGGCCCCCATCTCTTCAAGCCTTACAATTGCCCTTAAAAGGATCATAGTCATTATAACAGTTGATGCAACAAAGGTAAGAAGCGCTATGGTATGATTATAGCTCAAAAATATCATTGATAGCCCTACTGCAGCTACTTCTGTATTTAATGTTCTTACTATAGGATCTTTAACACCGGGCCCTATTACAGTTCCAATACTGCCCAGTATTACAAGTGCACAGCCTGTGTAAAACCATATATAAATATCAAGCAATGTTCAATTCCTCCTGGGCTTCTAATTTTTTCCGTCTAACATCGTTGAGTTTTATAATACCAATTAAAAGGATGACTGTTGAAATTGGATCGAATAATGCAGCAGCTACTGCAACATCTAAGTACTTTGCTGCCACTATCATTCCTATAAAACCTCCCTGAAGCAGAGTGAACATTATTACTTTATCAACGGGCTTTGGGAGTAAAATTATACCTGCTGTTCCAATTAAAGCTACTGCAGCCGATATTGTTGATATATTTATGAAATCTAAGATAGCCATTATTCCACCGGTTTTTATTATTTAACAGTAATTTCCTCTTGTATTCTTCCAATTGAATATGCAATTGCATTCGAACTTATAGTAGAAGCTACAAAATAAGTTATTGCAATTATAGCTCCAAATGGAGTCTGTATATAAAGGGCAATAAGTGCAGATATACCAAAACCCATTGCATTTAGATAGAGCATTCTTTCACTCCTATCTCGGGCAATTAGGGTTCTAAAGGCCATAAGCACAATTATAATCCCTGCAATCTCAATTAGCATCTTTATCTACCTTTTAATACATTGTAATTTATTTTATTAATTTAATTTTGATTAAGTTAATTCTGTGTATCTTCCCATTTTTTTGGCAATTTTACCAAGCAATTTAGATGCTCTTGGGTGATCTAGTCCTTGTATTGTAACAATTGCAAGTAACATACCTACAACAAACTGCTCTGGAGGAATACCTATAAATGAAGCTAAAGCTATTATAATCATTATAGTAATCGCGCCAGTTGTACCGGCATAACCTGGGTCTGCACAGAGCCTGTTACCAATAAATACAAGTAAGGCAGCTACAAATCCACCTGCAGGAATACCTATAGTATAACAGGCTATAGCACCTAGTAATGTACCTGCTGATGCGTCAGGAGAGCATACAATATTTCCCTGGAAGAATCCCCCAGATAAATTTCCACCTCTCTTTTTTACATCTCTTCCAATGACATCTGCACCTTTAACACCGGGTTTTTCAGGAAGACCCATCCATGTATCTATGAGTACAAAGTTAAGCCAGCAAAGAACTGCGGCAATTATAATTCCTAGTATCTCATTCACCAGATTCACCTCCAATCATGCCAGTATGTGGTGGGAGGATTTTTTCAAGTAAATATTTGGAAATGAATGCAGATAATATGCCTATAACTGTCCCAACTACCATTCCACTCCATCCAAGTTCAAAAACCATTGCAGATAATCCCAGTGCAATTATAATTGTTGGAAAAATTATACTTATGGTCCAGGAGTCCCTTATTGGTCTTTCAGGAATTAAAGGAAGTTTAAGTATAAATCCTACAATAATTGCAGATATTACTGCAAGAATGTAACTTGTTACTGTTACAATATCAACATGAATAATCATGATAAAAAGATGATCAACTAAATATATAAATGTTTTCACTTTCGGCCCTTCCCATTTTTATTAGAGCATATGATGACAATATTTTCTATCAGCTCCACACAAATATACCTTAAATCTGTTAATTCATAATTCTGCAGAGCATATATTTTTTACAGAACTTATTAATGGTTTTCCATCCCCAATATGACATGTAAAAGCATTCTTAATTATGATATTTGCAAGTTTTGATGATTTATCCATATTTAAAGATTTAAAAGCATTAATTTAAGCATTTAATCGTGATAAATTAATTCTAATTGAATATATACCAATTAACCCCTCATCTAACGATTATTCAATTAAAATATCTACTTTAAACAGTATTCAATGAACCAGCGATCCCTTGCCACTATTTTGCCTAAGATAAATACTGCCTGCTTTTTGTGAATTTTTTGATCACAGTTTGTCATACCGGAACAAGGAAACATGGTTCCGATAAACCAAGTTATGTCTTTATCCCATATAAATGTTTTCAAAATCACGAATTTGTAAGATTAATGGAAAACCACGTACAAATCACGTTAATTTTCAATTTTATACCATTAAAAACAGATATTTAACTTAAATCTTGATTTTAATTTAATTTGATTAGATCATCTTTTTGATCATACTATCCGTTATTAGTCATGAGTTTATGATCAAAACTGTAAAATATTTTATATCAACCAGAAAAACTCTTAAAATATAAGATTTTTCAAATCTTTAGTTTACAAGATTTTAAAGTTAATTATTTTAAAAATTTAGCAAATTATCCCAAATACTCAATTATAATATTATTAAATTTCAGTTACATATGTATATAAATAGAAAAAAGTATTATGTAACTTAGAATATATTAAACAAAGATAATTATCAAAACAAATAGAATAATATTATTATAGAAAAATGATCTAATTTAAAGAAATAATTTTTAAATATACAATTTATAAAATTGTATTTAAACATAGATAAAGAAGGAATGTTATATATGAGTAAACTTAACTTGGATAAACCACTGTCAATTATTTTAATCATTGCACTTATCATTGCAGTTGCTGCAACTATNNTTGTTTTTCCACAGCCTGGTGAAAAATTCACAGAATTTTATATTTTAGGGCCTAACGGGAAAGCAGGTGATTATCCAACTAATTTAAGTGCAGGTGAAAGTGGAAATATAACTATTGGTATTGTAAATCATGAATATGCCAATACTACATACCTATTAATGGTAAAAAATAATCGAACCATTTTAAAAAATGAAAATATTACACTTACAAATAATGAACAAAAAGAAATTCCATTCAAATTTAATCTTCCTAAAGGAAATCAAAACGTGAAATTCTTATTATATAAATTACCTGACACCCAAAACGTGTATCGTTCGCTTAATTTAAACTTAAGCGTATCTTAAGTTCCAGTTAAGCTTAATTCTAAGAGGAATAACATGAAAAATAAAAAAGTTGTAGTTACCGGCGGCCTCGGATTTATCGGATCCCATCTTGTTGAAAAACTAAGTGAAAACAATCTGGTCGTTATTATTGATGATCAATCAACTGGAAAAATAGAAAATATAAAACACCTCAATATATCTAAAATTGACACTACAATGGGAGATATAACTTCAATTAATTTGGAAGAGATTTTTGACGGCGCGGATTATGTTTTCCATGAGGCAGCCGTTACCAGCGTTCAAAAAAGTGTAGATGACCCATTTAATTCAAATGAAATCAATATCACCGGTACATTAAAGGTTCTGGAAGCTGCAAAGAATACTGGTGTTAAAAAAGTAGTACTTGCATCTTCATCAGCTGTCTATGGAGAAACAGAATCATTACCCCTGAGTGAAGATGATCCAGTTAATCCTCTATCACCATATGCGGTTGGTAAAACTACTGGCGAGTTATACTGCAATGTATTTTCTGAAATATATGGACTGCCAACCATTTCATTAAGATATTTTAATGTTTTTGGGCCAAGGCAGGACCCCAACTCACAGTATGCAGCCGTAATCCCTATTTTTATTGATAAAATACTTAAAAATGAAAGCCCTGTTATATATGGAGATGGAGAACAGAGCAGAGATTTTGTCTCAATAAAAGATATCATAGCTGCTAATATTATGGCAGCAGAATCAAAATTAACTGGCGCTTTCAACATTGGTCTTGGAAAAAGCACCACCATAAACCAGCTGGCTGAGATGATAAATGAGATCATTGGAAAAGACATAAAGCCAGTATATGAAAAAGAACGCCCNNAAGAACTGAAAGAAACTGTAGAATGGTTTAAGAGGATTCTAACTTAAATTATGATATCCATTTAATTTAAGTACAAAACTATTTTTTTAATTTAATTTTATTTATCAATGCTCCCGACTTAAAACTATAAATATCTCATTATTAGTCAGTTTAATGTTTAATTTCCCATTTTTACTGGAAAGTAATCTTTTAAAATAATGAATAGAAATATATTTATTGTAAGTAAGTAATATATTACATCCAGATTATAATATTCAGTTAATACTGTTTAACTCCAGATATTTTCAACTCAAATAAATATTTATATTTAATAAGGTTATTTTATTCCCCCACTTAGTATTTAAGGCAATGAAAATTCTTATTAAATCTAGATAAAAATAACATGTGATTTAAAACACTAACATTTAATTTAATACACTTGCATCTAAAGGGCGAATTTTTAATGAGTAGAGCGCGTAAAATAGCCAAAAATACTAGCTTTTTGTTAATATCACAAATTATAAGTTATATATTCACATTTTTCATAACGATGTACGCTGCAAGATATTTTGGGGCAGGTATATTCGGCATGTGGTCTATCGCACTTTCTATTACTGGAATTTTTGGTATCTTTGCAGATTTAGGCATGAGTACACTCATGGTAAGAGAAATTTCAAGAAATTTGTCTGCCAGAGATAAATATATCTCCAATNNTTTTAACATTCGGACTGATAATAATCATCACTAATATAATTGGATATCCCGAAATCGTTAAAAATGTCATTTATATTGTCACGATATCTGTAATAATAGGATCTTTTTCAGGTATTTTAAGTGCTATTTTCCAGGCCAATGAAAAAATGGAATATATATCCTTGAGTACCATAATGAGTTCTATGATAGTGCTTTTAGGCACTGCAGTTATGATATATTACAATTTAAGCATTGTCTTCTTTGCTTTCATTAATGTGATCTCCACGGGACTAATTTCATCATATATCCTTATTAAATATTTGCAAAAATTTCCATTGCCTGAATTTAGAATTGATTTCTCATTTTGGAAGCCTGTACTAAAAGAATCATGGCCATTTGGAATAACTGCCCTTAGTGGAATGTTATATAATTATATTGACTCAATAATGCTCTCAGTGATACAAGGAGCAGAAGTAGTTGGTTGGTACAGCGCTGCATATAGATTAATGCTTATAACGTTGTTTATACCCAATGCAATTAATATGGCTGTTTTTCCAGTGATGTCTCAGTTTTATACATCTTCAAAAAATTCGCTTAAATTAATGAATGAAAAATATTTCAAATATATGATTATACTCGGAGTTCCGCTGGGAGTGGGAGTGACAATTTTAGCAGATAAAANNTTCGGTCCGGGATATAGCCAATCAATAACTGCATTACAGATATTGATATGGACAATTATACTAACTTTTGCAGGGGCTCCATTTGTGCAGCTGTTACAATCTATAAATAAACAGCATATTATAACTAAAATCTCTATAATATCTGCTGTAACAAATATATTATTAAATTTATTCTTAATACCCCTTTTCAGTTATATTGGAGCAAGTTTCGCTACACTTATAGCTGCAGTATTTTCAACAGGGTACATTTTTCTGGTTACTTATAAATTTGGTTATGGAATTCAATATAAAACAGTCATAGATGATTTATCAAAGATTTTATTTGCCACTCTGGTTATGAGCATATTTATTCTGTACTTTAAAGATTTAAATCTATTTTTATTGATTATTATGGCCACTTTACTATATTTCATCCTTATTTATGTAATTGGATGCATTGATGAAGTTGATATAATGCTAATGAAACAACTGAGGAGATAAATATATTACTAATAATAAATATAGTAATATGCAGTATTTTAACTGAAATGGCCTTCAAATATTCAAATAAATCCTTAAAAAAGGACAATCATAAATTTAAATAATCTAAAATTTTGATATAATCCATATCTTAATGATATCTTGGAGGTAATCTAATGGAAAATAATGAAATATTTAGAGATACTAAAGACTGGTATTTAACTATAGAACCCTGTGCCTCCTTAAAATCCATTAATTTTGTCACCCAACACGCTGGAAAAAAAATATTAGATTTGGGATGCGCTACAGGAGGTTACTGCAGCAGTTTGAACAATTTAGGATTTAAATGCGCAGGTGTAGATATAAATCCAATATATGTTGAAAAAGCACGTGAAAATGGCATAGAAGCATATACGATGGAAGCTGACAATTTAGAATTTACAGATAATTCTTTTGATACTGTTTTACTGTTTGAAATCTTAGAACATGTAGATAAGCCACATAAAATTTTAAAGGAATCTAAACGAGTAGCAAAGAAAAATATACTTATAACAGTACCAAACTGCACACAATTTTTTGAGCTTAAATCAACAGGACTAACCTATGAGCATATTTTAGAAAGAGATCATATTAATTTTTTCACAAAAAAAGAGCTTGAAAACTTAATTTCAAAAGAATTCAGTACATTTAAAGTTATAGAAGATGATCCTATTAATTTAAATCAATTATCAGTAATTACAGGATTACCTTTATGGTTAAGATTACCAATTAGCCTGCTTAATAAATTAAAATTCATTAAATCTTCTCTATATTATCGTTTATACGCAGTAATCAATATAGGATAACTCAAATTACAATTTATAGATGATATTTTGAATAATATAAAATTCATTAATGGAATAGACTTATTCAGCTCTATTTATTAATTTGAGGTACTAAATGAACCTACAAGTTTCAATAGTCATTCTGAACTGGAACGGATGGAAAGACACCATAGAATGTCTAGAATCAATTTACCAAATTAATTATTCCAATTATGATATCATATTAGTAGACAACAATTCTACTGATAATTCCATAGAAAAAATAAAAGAGTACTGTAAAGGCAAAATTAAGATCAAATCCAAGTATATTAAATACGATCCGTTAAATAAACCTATTAAAATATTTGAATACACAGAAAAAGAAATTAAAACTTTAAAAAATAGAACAGATGCATATCATAAGCTATCATCCTCTAAAAAAATAACCCTAATTAAAAATAAGAAAAATTATGGTTTTGCTGGAGGAAATAATGTTGGAATAAGATTTGCATTAAATACTGACTCATCATACATACTTCTTTTAAATAATGATACCATAGTTGACCCTGATTTCCTTACAGGATTGATAAAAGCAGCTAAAAAATATAAAAACATAGGTAGCATCCAGTCTTTACTTTTAAAACCTGATGGAAAATTCATTGATTCTTTAGGTCAAGAAATTTATATCTGGAGTGCAATGGACAAAGGAATAAATTCAACATATAATCCCCTTAAAAAGGATAGAGAAATATTTGGAGCATGTGCTGCAGCGGCTATTTATCCAAAAGAAGCTTTAAAAAAGATCGGATTATTTGATGAAGATTTTTTTGTAATCTTTGAAGATGTGGACCTTTCATGGAGAATCCGATTAAATGGATTCAAATCAGTTTTAGCAGTAAATTCAATAGTCTATCATAAAAGAGGAATTTCAGAAAGTATAAATCAGCATGAAACATCTAATCTAATGGAATACCATTACAATAAAAATTTATTAATTATAATGCTTAAATATTACCCTTTATCACACCTTTTTGGGAGTAAAAATTTAGNNTAAAAATTTAAATAAATCAGTATTTTATCTAAAAAAAGCCATATTCTATTCATTAAAAGTGAATAAAACACTAGAGCTTATTAAAATTGTTTTAAGTAATATATGGCTCAGAATCAGTATTTTTAATCACCCACTATTACATGAAATACAAAAAGAATGGATCATACAATGATTTAGTACATTTAAAGGTCATATCATGAAAAAGCAAGAAAATAATGTTGCAATAATTATCCTGAACTGGAATAGTTGGAAAGATACTGTTGAGTGCCTGGAATCAATTTATCATATTACTTATCCAGATTTTAATGTTATAGTAATAGATAACAATTCCAATGACAACTCTGTAGAAAAAATAAAAGAATACTGTAAAGGAAAAATAGAAGTAAACTCTAACTTTTTCCATTATGATACATCCAGTAAACCCCTAAAAATATTTGAATATAATGAAAATGAATTTGAAACTGCACAAAAAGATAAAAAAGAGATTTTTAATACACCCCCAAATAAGAAAATTATTTTAGTAAAAAATAATGAAAATTATGGCTTTGCAGGTGGAAACAATACGGGGATTAAATACGCCACAAGTATCTTTAAATCTAACTATATTCTTTTACTAAACAATGATACCGTTGTTGACAGAAATTTTCTCGAAGAACTTGTAAAAGCAGCCGAAAATGATGAAAAAATAGGTTTTGTTGGGGCAAAGACTTATTTCTACGACAAAAAAGAAGTTATACAGGCAGCTGGTGGGGGAAAAATAGACCTCAAGAAAGTTATTGCGGTTGAAACAGGTTTAAATCAAATAGATGATGGAAAATATGATCAAAACTGCGAATTAGATTATATCACCGGCTCATGCATACTCTGTAAAAAAGAAGTGCTTGATAAAATCGGAATATTAAATGCAAATTACTTTATGTACTGGGAGGATGTTGACTGGTGTTTTAGGGGGAGAAGATCAGGATATAAATCAGTTTATGCATTTAAGTCTAAAATCTGGCACAAAGTAAGTGTCTCAAGTACAAACTACCTTAAAATTTACTACTGTACCAGAAACAGGATTTATTTTATGGAACAAAACATCAATAACTCTAACAACTTTAAGTTTTTATCCTATTTTTTTATATACATATTTTTACCGCAGATCATCTCCTATTTACTTAATCAGGATCTAAGAGGAGGATTTAACCCATATTTAAAAGGATTTATAAGCGGACTTAAACTATACAGCAGCCAAACCAGAACCGATGAAAAATACAATTTACAGGATAATAAGATTGATTATAACAGTGATCAAATAAAAAACCTTGAATAATATATAAAATTAATATTTAAACTTAAATAACTCTTCAAATAAAATTTAAGGCTTTAAATAATATATAATAATTAAATTATTTCAAAATAGTCGGGAAATAAAGAATTTACATGCATGATTAAAACTTACTGTATATACGAGGAGTAATATGAACGAAACATTAAAAATTGCTGTTTTTCATAATTTACCTTCAGGAGGGGCCAAAAGAGCATTGTATGATCATGTTAAATATCTGGCCTCTTCAGGACATGAAGTCGATGTTTTTGTTCCTGAGACTGCAAATGAAAGCTTTTTATCTCTTGCAGAACTGGTGAATAATTTTAAGGTGTTTCCTGTAAAAACTGGTTTTTTAAGATCATTGATTTATTCCAAGCTCAACCCAGAAACTCCCCGTAATGACTTGATATCATTGAAAGAGCTTGAATTAGCTGAAAAAAATATTGCTATGCATATTAATGGAGGAGACTATGATGTGGTTTTGAGTGAACAGGACCGATTTACAATGTCCCCTTTTCTTCTTAAATATATCAAAATACCATCTGTGTACTACTGTCAGCAGCCTTTACGCAACGATAAAATCCTTGAAGAAGTCTCAAATGATATAGAAAGCCCTAATTTTATTAGAAAAAAAATGAAATATCGTGATTTGAGCAATACATTTAAAATTGACATTATAAATGCCAGACATGCCCAATATATTGTAGCAAACTCCTATTTTTCAAGAGAATCTATTTTAAGGACATATGGATTGAATTCTTTTGTTTCATATTTGGGCATTGATACGAATATTTTTAAACCATTGCACCTACCCTCTGAAGATTTCGTACTGTCTGTGGGTTCATGCACACCGATCAAAGGATATGATTTCACAATACGATCTTTATCCTTAATAAACGAGCAAATACGTCCAGAGTTCATCGTAGTATCCAATTTCTCATCAAAAGAGTGGAAAAGTTACATTGAACAACTTGCAAACAAATTAGGAGTTAAATTAACTATTCTTGATTTAATAAATGATCATGAGCTAATAAAATTATACAATAAAGCAAAAATGATTATTTATACTCCCTATCTTGAACCATTTGGGTTGATTCCAATTGAATCCATGAGCTGTGGAACTCCTGTTGTTGCTGTTAAAGAAGGAGGTGTTAGAGAAACAGTTTTACACAATGAAACAGGACTGCTCATCGATAGAGATGAAAAGTTATTCTCACAGGCCATTCTTGAACTTCTAAGTGACACTGATAAAAGTCAAAAAATGTCAAAAAATGCCATAAGCAATGTTCAAAATTTTTGGACCATAGAACATGCCGGAATCAGATTATTAAACCATTTAAACCGAGCGATAGATAGTTATATATCATAATTTATGAAATTTTTAAGTATATTATATCTTTAAATTTTACAAGAAACTAATATCAAGTTTATTGTAGATTATTTATATCCACAATGCAATTATATCAAATAATAGTTGCTTATTATGCTATAAAAAATTTAAAGAGTTCAAATATGGCTTTTTTGAAGAGATAATAACTTAAAATCAATGCTAATTTTATATTATAATGATCTAAAAATTATTTATGTTAGAAAGTACATACTAACTATAAAGTACCCTTTTTACCTCCTGATTATTTAAATGAATGTTCTCCAGTCAAAAAAAGTCAGGATATGATAATATGAACCCAAAAATTGCAGTGGTAATTTTAAACTGGAATGGCTCTAAAGNNAATTACAATATAATCCTTGTTGATAACGCGTCAACAGATGACTCTTTAGAAAGAATAAGAAAGTACTGTAAGGGTGAAATCGAAGTCAAATCTTCTTTTTTTAAATATTCCAGAAGAAATAAACCCGTTGAGACCATTGAATATACAAAGGAAGAGTCTGAAAAAATAGAATCAAATTTTGCAGAGATAATACTAATTAAGAATGATAAAAATTATGGATTTGCTGAGGGAAACAACATTGGAATAAGATATGGGTTAACTAATTTAGATTTAAACTATATTCTGCTTTTGAATAATGATACAGTAGTTGACCGCAATTTTTTAGGGGAGCTAATTAAAGTTTCTGAAATTAACCATAATATCGGATTTGTAAGTCCCAAAACATACTATTACGATTTTAATAACAAACAAAATGTCATAAATTTCGCAGGTGGATCCCTGAATATGTTTAAAGGACAATCTCAGTCTATTGGTGTAAATGAAGTTGATAATGGCCAATATGACCAGGTAAAAACCGTAGAGTATGGTGAAGGCTCCTGTTTACTTATAAAAAGAGAAGTTTTAGAGAAAATAGGTTTATTTGATACAAAGTATTTCGCTTACTGGGAGGAAGCAGATTTATGTACAAGAGGAAATGATGCAGGATACAGGTCAGTATACGTTCCAAAAGCTAAAATATGGCATAAAGTTTCGGCGTCGACTGATGATCCAACTAAACTGTATTATTATACACGGAATAAGTTCTGGTTCATGCAGAAATATGCAAATAGAATGGAATATGCCTCTTTTATAGCGCTTTTTTTCGGATTTTATTTCTGGAACTTAACCTGCAAGTATACCATATATGGTTTATACAAAAGAAGCTTAAAACACAGTAATTACTTCTTAAAGGGAATAATTAGGGGAATTTTCATTAAATAAATGCCAGATAAAAATGATTAAAATCAATTTCATTACCAGTTGGAATGCAGAATGTGGAATAGCTGAAACTAGCAGATTTCTTGTTAATGAACTGGAAAAACATGAAGATATCCAAACCAATATTTGTCCTGTTAAAAAATCAGGCCCCCAAAACCCTTTTTATTATATTAAACAGGTGAAAAATATCGGAAAAAATCAGATTACACATATCCAGTATCACAGTGATTTATTTAGCCCATTTATCCCGGGATTTTCACTTGGTTATTTTCCTATGGTTATATTTTTACTGAAATTCTGGAGAAAAAATAAAATAATTACTACTGTGCATGAAATAGACCCAAATTCCATGTTAGATAAAATAAATATTAAGTTTTTAAACCTTTCTAACAAATTAATTGCCCACAACAGGAACTCAATAAATTCTATGGAAAAAAATGGAATAAGAAATGATAAGCTATTTTTAATTCCATTAGGTACTTCAGAAAGTAAAATACTTGATAAAATGGTTTGTAAAAATAAGTTAAAAATACCAGACAGGAAAATATTGACTATTTTTGGATTTATAGGTTTAAATAAAGGACATGATCTCATTATTGATATTCTACCCGAGTTAGATGAAGATTGTATCCTTATTATAGCAGGCGCATCCACAACCAGAGAACAAATTGAATATAGACACCTTTTAAAAAATAAAATATCATCTGCAGGGTTACAGGATAAAGTAAAATTTCTTGGTTTTGTTGATGAAAAAAAGCTACCAGTTGTTGCAAACGCAACTGATATTTTTTTATATCCCTACCGCTGGATTGTCGCTTCTGCAGCTCTAAATATAGCCTTGAGCTACCAAATTCCAACTATAACTTCTGATCTAGATTATTTTAAGGAAATAAAAATGAAATATGACTGCATAACTCTCTTTAAAAGTGAGAATAAACAGGATTTGCTGGAAAAAATAAGGGAGATTCTAAGCAGTAACGAAAAACAGGAGCACCTTAAGGAAAAATGCATGTATTTTAACAAAAAAACAAGCTGGAAATCTGTTGGAGATAAAACAAAAAAATTATATTTAGAATTAACATGCTAAATTTTCATATTAGTAAGTAATTAGTAACATTAATTAATAATAAACTTACAAATAATAATATAAATTTTCTGCAGAATGCATATGAAAAACAGACACATCTGGATGTTCCCTTTGCAAGACTATTGAATTAAAAAACAGTAGAATTATCCTCAATTTTCTAAGGAAACATAAGACCAAATACACATCGTAAAAGCTAAAATGATACAATTAGCGTTAAAATTGCCTTGTTTAAATAATAGATATACATGAGGGGATTTAATGAATTGGAAAGGTAAAAATATTTTAATAACTGGAATAGATGGATTTGTAGGACCCTACTTAGGAGAAGGTTTGTTAAAAAAAGAAGCCAATGTTTTTGGACTAGTTAGAAGGAGGGCTGATGGAGTTAAGACTAAAAGTCTAGCAGATAAAGGAATTGAAGATAAGATAAAACTCATTGGGGGAGATTTAGCTGATATTACTTCGCTTGCTAATGCACTTGACGAGTCAGATCCGGATTTTATTTTTCATTTAGCTGCCCAGTCTTTTGTTCCAAGGTCTTTTGAAAATTCACAGGAAACACAGCAGATAAACTGTATAGGAACAGCAAACCTATTAGATGCAGTAAGAATAAAGGATATAAATGCAAAAACTGTTTTTGCAGGTTCCAG
>DADN01000183.1:0-4175 GCA_002509665.1 Methanobacterium sp. UBA8 | reverse complement strand
CTAATCCTTTGCGTCCTATGTCTCCTTATGCTGTTTCTAAGGTTTATGGGGATTTTTTAATGAGGAATTATTATCATTCCTATGGGATGGATAATGTAGTTTCTCGTGCTTTTAACCATGAAGGTGCTGGAAGAGGACCCATGTTTGTTACATCAGTCATAACTAACCAGATAATGAAATTAAAATTTGGAGAAGTGGATAAAGTAACTATAGGGAATGTCAATGCTTTCAGGGACTGGTCACATGTTAAAGACATAGTAAACGGCTACATACTCCTTGCAGGAAAAGGTAAAAGCGGAGAAGTATACAATCAAGGCTCAATGAGAACAAATTCAGTTTTAAGCTATATATTACTGGGTTTAAAAGAAGCAGGATGGAATATTGATAAAATTGAAACATTTAACCATGAAAAAGTAATTAAAGAACCTGTCTCTGAAGATGATTCTAAAATTTTCGGGATAGAATTTGAAAAAACGTTAGTAGATAAAATGATGCTTGAGGGAGAACTGGAATATACAATCCATGATAAAGGAATCTACGCCCACACAGATAAAGGCAAATTAGCAATAGAATTCAATTCAGACCGGTTCAGACCAGCAGAAGTACCAATTTTACTGTCAAATACCGAAAAGATTCAAAAATTAGGCGCTGAAATTGAATACAAGCTAAATGATATCATAAAAGATCAATTAAACTATTACTTGAAAAAAGAAAACAGAATTTAATTTAATTCTTTTTTTTTAAAATTCATATTAATCTTTCATAAATTTCCTGTGTTTTTTCTGCTATTTTTTTCCAGGAATATTCTTTAACCTTCTTTTTTCCATTCTTTCCCATTTTACTTGCAATATCTTCATTTTCAAGTAAAAATATTATGGACTCTGCCAGTGCTTCTTCATCTTCAGGTTTAACAAGCAGTCCTGTTTCTCTATCAATAACAACATCAGGAATTCCTCCAAGTTTAGAAGATATAACCGGAATACCGCAAGCCATAGCCTCTAAATTTACAATTCCAAATGCTTCAGCCATTGTAATTGAAGGAAGGCAAAATATGTCAGCAGATTTATAATAAAATGGTTTTAATCCGTCATCCACATATCCTGTAAAGAGAACATCATTTTTTATACCTAATTTTGCAGCTGATTCTACAAGTTCTTCTTGCATCTCACCCCTACCTGCAAAAACGAGTTTTAAGTCATTAAACTGTGCTTTAACCTTTGAAAATGCTTTTAATAATATATGGGGTCCTTTATATGCAACAATATTCCCAAAAAAAAGTATTATTTTTTTATCATGCGGCAGACCTAACTTATCTCTGCATTCCTCTTTTGAAAGGCTAATCTCAAATTCTTCTAAGTTTATTCCGTTAGGAATTACTTCGATTTTGTCTCTGTAATCTCCTAAAAACTTAGATTCAGTTATATATGAATTTGATGTGGCAATTATTACATCGGCTCCATTTAAAACATTTTTAAGTATAGATCTATTGTAAATTATTTGTGCCCAATTGCGGATTAAATTTCCCCCACTTTCCTGTGCATCGGCATGGTAGGTAACTACAAATGGTACTTTATTTCTTTTCGCATATCTCAGTGCTGAATAGTCAGAATATGGCATGTTGTAATGGGCATGAGCAATATCAATTTTACAGCTTAAAGGTTTGTATAAAATTTTAAGCGATAAATTGGCACTTGCAATTTTTAAAACAGTGCCATAACGGTGTATTAACATGTTCTCTGAATTTTCATGCGAATCTTTAGAATTAATTGAGGTTGTAAAAATATCTACATCGTCTATTTTTGATATATTGCGTGCTAGCTGGTAAGCAGCGATTTCAGTACCGCCATGAGCATATTCCTTATTGTAATTTGCATCGTTGATACGGTCTATGTATGGAAAATGACTGATGAAATATCCTATTTTCATAATGTTCTCTCTGGTTTGCATATAAAAAATTAATTTATTTAAAATTAAAAATGAAAGTTTTATTTTGATTTGATTTTAGTCTTTTCATCTAATGAGTTTGAATCTGTGGAATATTCATCATCTATTTTTTCCTTTAAATCGCCTCTTTGAAGCGCAATTTCCCTTACAAGTAATGTTATTTCTTTATCCATATTTTCTATCATGCTATACATTTTAAAGATTAGGTAGTAACCACCAATAAGTCCAATTATTAGCACTAAATCTAATCCTCTGCCTATTCCAGTTAAAGTGGCAAATGTATTGGTTGAGTTAGGGAAGATAGAGACCCATATAACAACTAACCAGATTATAATCCATAGGAAAGCCATTCCCACGGACATTTTATTATTTTTAAGCCTTAAAATTGCAACGATTATGGCAATTATCCCTATAAGAACTCCTAGGTCTTGATATAATATCATTTTATGCACCGCTTATGATTTAAATGTTAATTACTCATTAATTTATTTTAATATATCTATTATTAATTTAGCAAGTATTTTGAGACCGACTATTAAATTTGTACCTTTTGACATGGAATAATCAGTATAAATAGTTTCAATTTCAACTTCTTCCACTTTTAAATCATATTTTTTAATTTCGCCTATTATTTCCGAAGATACTCCATAGCCTCTTGAGGTTATATCTAAAACGTTAGCAGCTTTTCTGTTGAAAGCCCTCAGTCCTGATTGAGAATCGTTTACATGAATTCCATAAAAGATACGTGTTATCATGTTCATAACAGTATTTCCAAATTTTTTAGAAGCAGGCATTTCATTAAAATTTCTTGTTCCTATTACAACATCTGCGTTGTTTTCCATGATTGGTTTGCATACGGGAATTATATCATCAGGATCATGCTGTCCATCTGCATCGAATGTTACTATTATATCTGCATTTTTTGTAAGTGCTGCTTTTATTCCAGTTTCAAGTGCAGCTCCTAATCCTCTATTTATTACATGCCGGTAAATGGATCCATGGTCATAAACAGAACTTTCAGCTATCTTGTATGTTTTATCATGAGATCCATCGTCTATAATGACCATGTTCAAATTTCTCTGTTTAAGATCTTCTATAACTTTTTTTATAGTCTTACTTTCATTATAAGCAGGCATAACCACGTATATATTCCATTCATTAGCGGAATTATTGGATTTTCCTGGATTTTGATTCCTATTATCTTCAAAATTTTCATTTGAATGTGGTACATTTTTTAAATGAAGATCATTCAATATCATTACAGTTTCTCCAATGAAAATATTGCTATTTGGTCGTTTTGTTGGTCATGAATATATAATATAATATTATTATATGCACTAATAAATAAAATGAGCGGTTAATATAAGTGAAACATTTCTCTTTTTGGATAATTTCTGCCCCTATTTAAAAAAAAATTGGTAATAAAATTGAACATTTCATGGATTTTTTTAATATTCAATGGATATTGTTAATTTTTTTTGCAAGTTCAGTTATTCTTTTTCCCAAGTTTTTTGATGTTTCAATGCCATAGTCATCATTCTGCGCGTCGCCAGCAGCTCCTGCAGATCCAGCTCCACCGTAATGTGCAAGAGGTGCCCCATCACCTACAATTACAGCGTCTTGAATAAGCAGAAAATTATGTATGGCCGAACATGCAGTTTCCTGCCCACCGTTCCTTGATGCTCCAATAGTTATTGCACCACCAACTTTATCTTTAAGCTTAAAATCAGCTCGCAGTGGTCTAGATCTATCCATGAGTATTTTAAGTTGTGAAGTTACATTTCCAAAGTAAACAGGGCTTCCAATGATTATTCCATGGGCTTCTTGAAGTTTTGAAAGAACTCCATTAATATCGTCATCTTTTGGGCACTCGCCAGTTAATTTACATATATCACATGCATTACATGGTTCCATTTTCATATTGCCCAAAAATAAACTTTCAATTTCCGCCCCAGATTCCTCCGCTGCTTTCAGCGCTTTTTCGACTAGATATGCGGTGTTCCCATTTTTTCGCGGACTTCCTATAATTCCAATAACTTTTACCACTTAGTTACCTCCAAAATCTTTGATTTTTGGGCCCTCGAAATTCATAGAATTTTAGGAAAATGTTTACAAAATCTTTGATTTTGTAACAGCACACCTGAAATGTTTGCATGCTTTGCATTTTTCTAACTCCCAAAAATCGAAGTTTCGATTTTTGAGGATTTCGGGGCATGTAAAAATTCTATGAA
>DADN01000029.1:18623-18845 GCA_002509665.1 Methanobacterium sp. UBA8 | reverse complement strand
ATGCCCCACAACTAAAGGTATGAGGGGAAGTACACAGGGTGATAATACTGATACTACCCCTGTAGAAAATGAAATTAAAAAACTTACATTCATATTAATCCCTTATAGCCAGTTTAATAACTGATCTGCTGATACATATCCTTCCTGTCTTTTTATTTCCTGGCCGTTTGAGTTTAAAATGACAAGGGTAGGAAGACTATAGATTTTATATCGTGATGATAA
>DADN01000029.1:4367-18481 GCA_002509665.1 Methanobacterium sp. UBA8 | reverse complement strand
GAGTCCAAATTAGTTTGCCATGTTGTATCTGCATTGGATTGGTTGTTAGATACACTGGGCTGACCAAAAACAATTAAAACTACTGCAGTGACTATTATAATAATTCCAAGGCCAAGAAAAAACTTGTTCATACTCTTACCTCGTGTTTAAATTATATAAACGTTTTATCTTATGATATTTGAAATAATTTTAAAATCTAATAAATTCCTTTCAAAGATTGTACCTTAAAAATGAAGAGTTTACTGCAATCATTTTTATTTAAAGTCCTGATTACAGTAATATGTGTCGTCCATCGCGCTAAGGATTATTTTGCACTAATATCAACTTATCATGCTGGAATTCATTCCAGACCCTTCCAGAAGTTTATTAACATCATCATCACTTAGATCATAATGGTAAAATTCAGAGTAGAATTCTTTAACTTCACCTTTTAAGTCTAAACTCTTGAATTTATCTGGATAAAGTATTNNTTTAGCTGTCCATGGAATTCCAATAATCATATTTGCACCATCTGGCTGGCCAAACCATTTGAAAGGACCCTGCGGCGCAAGATATACTTTTTTATTTTTAACGGCAGTTACTTCCCTCCAGCTGGAATTCTTGTAAACATTTGAATAGAAAGTTGAATCTGAAGTTATAATAACATCCGGATTCCATTTTAAAACCTGTTCTAATGATACGCTGACCATTCCTTCTCCCCCTGTCTGAGCACTAACCACATTTTTTCCACCGCAAATTTCAATTAATTGTGTATGTGCAGAGCCTGAAGGGGCGGTTTGAAGTCCAGCGGAACCGCGGGCATAATAAACAGTTACTTTTGCACTATCAGATATGCCAGATACTCCATTTTTAACTTCTTTTTGGACTTTGGTGTTGAAATCGTTTAATTTTTTAGCTTTATCTTCATTTCCAAGTATTTTTCCAAGGAACTCAATGGAAGAGCTGAATGTGGTAACATTACTGGTATCAGCTACACCTATATCAGGTATTGAACCAAGTTTTTTCTGTGTGGCGTTGAGGGTGGCTACTGTTACTGCATCTTCAGATTTAGAATCTGATGTTGAAACGCTGTCAAATATCACATCAGGGTTCATAGATATGTATTGTTCGTAATCAGCAGTTTGTGATCCGTACCATCCCCCTGCTGATGGTAAATTTTTATATTGATCTGGCATGTAGGCCTGTTCTTCAGCTGTTGTCTGGTAATTAAAAGCAAGCAGCTTCTCAGGAGCTATCATATATACCATGATTGTTGTGGTTGGAGAAGTTGCCAGCACATGGTTTACAGGAGATGGAACAGTCAATGTTCTGTTAGCCATATCTGTTATGGTGGTGTTGCCTCCCACTGAGAGATATCCATTCTCTGTTAGATAATGTCCTCCAACTGATGCTGTAATTAAAAGTACCGCTGCAATTAAAATAAAATAATTCTTCATTTTATCACTCTCAAATTCGTTGTTGTGATCTTCTTTATTTCCTAATTGGAATGTGCCAGTGTACTATAAAAATAAAAGAAAAGTCACTGGCTAACCATGATAAGTTTGCCTGTTTTAGGATCTTTATAAACCGTTCCCATCTGTTGATAATTATTGCCTGATCCTGATTTGTTACCTGTGGTATTGTTGATAGTTTGGCCTGTGCTAACCTGAACACTATTTGGACTGGATCCTGAGGTTGCCTCAGATATCAATGTAGGATTGCTCTGTAAAGCCATAATTGCAAAAATTAGAAATCCCACAGCCAGGACTAACATACAGTCTGTCAGGTTAATTATTCCAGAAGTAGGGTCTTCACCGCTGTCTTCTAGGAATTTCCTTTTCTTTGACATCTGTCTAAAGCCTCCAGCGCTGATTCTACGATTGACTCTAAAATGGATATATCATCCATATACCATTTTTGCCTGTATCTGGATATTATAAACCCTATCGCACCTGCAGCTAACCCGGTTATGGTAGCATCAAAAGCTATGGTCAATGCCTGCGCAAGTTCATTTATGTTCCCGTTTCCTAATGCAGATAAACCCGGCCCTAAAGGAATTAATGTTCCCATAAGTCCTAAAGTTGGGGCTAACCTGACAAGTATATCAGTTTTTTGGGTTATATATGAAAATTGAAGTTCTTCTTCTTCAATTAATTTGGTGGCAAGCGCACTTCTTGATTTTGAGCCAATATCATGATTCGAAATAATTTTTACAAGAACTTTCTTTTGATTAGAAGGAAGTTCACTGCCTGTGACATGTTCGTTCATTTCTTCGGGGCTGGTTGATTTTGAAATCTTTCTTATCAGTGCTTCCGTTTTGTCAACATCAAATTTGGTTCTTGAATATTTTTCTGTTAAAAAACTCCCTAAACTCAATACAGCATAGGTTATAAATACAATAATAACTATCAGGACTGGTATGAGCAGGCTTTGAGCTATTAAATATAATAAATTACTTAACATTTCACTTCCAAGGATTTGCATAAAGATCACCGGTTGTATTCAATTTTCTGCGTTTAAACTCTCTTCTTAAGTTTTTCTGGTTCTGTTAAACTTTGGTAAATTTAGTTTCTGGGTAATATCGTCCAGTTTTGTAATTCCTTCTCCTTCTAAATAAGCTCCTAATAAAAACACACCTACACATCCCATTATAAGGAAAATAAGCGATGATAAATCTGAACTTATAGTTAACGCGCTTGTTTGAAGCGAAGATAATTTGGCAATATTTGGGATAAATGCCGCGCTTATTAAAAAATAAAACCCGTTTAAAACCATAAAATTCCCAAGTAGAACCGGGTATGGGCTTTCAGCATTTCTTAAAAATTTAGAAAATAAATAGAAAATAAATATCAGTAAAATCAAAGCAAGCGCCATAAGGGCATTAATCTCCATGAAAGGAGCTGCTAAACTTTTACTTAACACTGTAAAGACACCTGTAAACCCTGCAAAGCAGCAGATTGATGAAGACAATATGGCTGCTGATAAGAAAGAGTCATATTTTTCTTTACTTTTTTTCCATTTATCTATAGTATAAATCCCGCTTAAAATAATTACAATACCTATAACTCCCAGTATTTTGGGGATATAATCATTAAAAACAGTGGAAGAGACGTAAAAGTTAGCTATCGTGCTCAAGATCAGTAGAATTAAACCGTAAGATACTGAAAGAGCAAGTGCTTCCTTTTTACGGATCTCTGTAAGGCCTATTGCCAGGCCGATATTAATGCCAAATAATAAGACTAATGATATAATTACGCATTCCCATAGTAGTTCTGCCATTGTTAACATCTCGTTATAAATGATTAATTGATTTTTTTATTTTGAAAAGGTTTTTCACTGTTTTCATTGTTAAAAATCTATTGATCACTTTTTACTCGATAAGGATATATAAACATATCGATGAGGGCAGAAATTATTGATGATTAAAATATAATAAACTTTAATTGAAATAGCGCATTGTAAACAATTAGTTAAACTCAATTTTTATAAGAAAATATGCTGCTGAAGTTAAAAAAATAGAAAATATAATTAGTTTAAGTTTTTTATCTATTGGTCTATAATCTGGTAGTATGATCCACTAAAACAGGAGGTACAGTAAGTTTTTCCCCCTTTCAGGTGATGTTTTCCATCCATTACAACTTCACCGCAGTCAGCGCAGGTTACTATTTCAAGTGGCTTACCCGGTAAGTCATTTGGATCGATTTTAACCGATACTTTCTGGATTTCAAAAAGATCTTCTGCAGGAGTGTTAGCTACTCTTTCTATAAGATCTTCTGTTGTTTCATTTTCATCCCTATCTTTTTTATTGGCACCTAAATCTACAACGCGAATTGCTTCTCCAGTATCTATATTGACGAATGTAGCCGCAAATTTACCGTAGTGCACTGGTTTTAATGATTTTTTACCTAAGGATGTTCTGGTTACAGATAAGACTGCATCAGATATGCACCTGTCAATTTCAGTAAAGACTATCAACCTTTTATCTTTCTCTCCAGGTGTCATTCCCATTGTTTCCATGCCATAAATGGCTAATTTTGTTCCCATAACAATGCCGCCGCATATATCTCCGTGGAAATCGCCGGCTTTCTTTAATAATTCCATATAGTCGCTCATATTATCACTGTTTTTATTTGTTTAAGAGAAGTTATTTGATCCAGTTAGACTTATTATAAACATTCTTGTAGTAATTCTGAATTGTTAACATCTCGTAATATATCAATCAATGCTTTGTTTAGTTTTTTTAAGCTAATTTTATGCTTTAAATTTAATATAGCTCGATAGGGATATATAAACATATCGCAGGAACGACTCTTAAAATTGAAAACAATAATATGTCCTGTAAAAATTAATATAAACAAATATATGGGATTTAATCTGGATTTTATGGGATAAAATGAGTTAATATCTAAAAAAATAAATTCTCGAAAATCCATGTTTTATGAATTTTCGAGCAAGTAACTAAAATTGATGCTTTAATACCCTGTAATGTATTTGTACTGGATTTTACCGTTGTCGTTGAATGTTATTTTTTTGTTTCCTTTAGATGTTACCTGTGCTTTGACTTTGAATGTATATGCTTTTGCTGCAGGCACGGTGAAAGTCCATGTTTTGGTGGCTTTGTTGTAAACGGATGGATAGTTAGTTGCGATTAGTTTCATTCCGGCTGGTAATGTTATTTTAATGTTAACATTACCTGATTTGTCTATTCCTGAGTTTTTAACTGTGCTTGCTAAGTAAACATAGCTGCCCTTTTTAACTTTGGAACTGCTGACTGTGTTGGAATAAGACAGTTTAACATCCTTATTAATTGTTAAAGCGGTTGAAGATGCGACTGCTGATTTAGTTCCGTCGTTATCCGTGTAACTTGCTGAAGGATGGGCTGATATGCTTCCTGCTTTTTTAGCTGTTACAGTGAACACAATTATAGCATCACTGCCGGAGCTTAAATTACCAAGGTTCCATGTTCCAGTGGCTGAGTCATAGCTACCTTTAGAAACGGCTACTATTTTAGAATCAGCATAAGTTGAGGATAGTAGGACATTACTTAGTTTAATGGAATTTGCAGCGCCTTTACCGTTGTTTGAAACTTTTACTGTGTAAGTTGTGGTTTTACCGTTTGTTATGCTGGAACTTGAGTATGCGGATGTTACTGTTACATTTGAGACTTCTTTGGAAGGATCTGTATACGATCCGCTGCTGTTTTTAGGTTCTACAACTGTATAAGCTGTTTGTGTGTAATTGTTGCCTTTCAAGTTTACATTGTAATAGCCAGGGAATAAAATAACGCCTGCAGATGAATTAGACACGTTATTATTGTTTATATTCAAGTTACCTGAATTGTTAACGCTTATGGCGTTTGTACAGTTCTGGATAATGTTATTTCCAATATTAAGGTCATGTGTGTTTACTATGTTAATTCCACTGCTTCCATTTCCGTTAATGGTGAAATTGCTCATGTTTGTTCCGGATGCTGCATTACCGTTGATGTTGATAACTGAACTGGTTCCATTACCGTTAAGGACAGCCCCATCACTTATTAAATTCAATGATTTGGTAATGCTTAGTGAGATATTTGAGTACACTCCTGTAAGGAACTCTATTGTGTCTCCAATACCTGCGTTATCAATTATGGATTGAATCTGAGAATTATTCATTGTAGAGCTTACTTGATATGTTGGGTTTTTACTGAGGTTGTTATGTTGGCCTATATTGAGAGTCCCGTTTAACTTGTAGTACTGGTTATAAGCTATGTTAGCTCCGGCACTGCTTATATTGTTGTAGTCGAGATAAAGGTATTCTACATCAGGGTTTTCCATGGATATGCCTAGATTTGCCCCGTTGGTTATATTGTTGTTGGTTATGTTTGCATTTAAGCTGCCTGTAGTTACGGTGTGTTTTCCAGTTATGTTCATTCCAGCTGTACTGCTGCCGTTTATACTGTTACCTGAAATGTTACCTGTGAAATACCCTCCCAGGAATATGCCGTATACAGTGTCATTTATTTTGTTGTTGGTAATTGTGGTGTAAGTGTCTGTTTCTTTGTTAGTTCCGTGATTTACCAGGGAAATACCGTTACCATAGTGATTTGCCATATGCATTATGGTGTTGCTGTCGATTGTGAGATTCTTATATAAACCATAGATGTTAATTCCATCCCCACCGTTTAACATGGTGTTGTTCTGGATTAAAATGCTAAATGCACTTCCTCCACTTATGCCTGTATTTATACGGCCACACATGTCTATGTAGTTATTGCTGATGTTCATTCCAGACCCGCTGACATACATTCCACCGGTGGTGTTTACAATCCTGTTGTTTCCAATGGTCAGGTTGTTGAGGTTGGTAAGATTACCTGTATCTGCAATGTTAATTCCATTGCTGCTGGTGTTGGATATGTTGTTTGACATTAATGAACTGTTGCTCACGTTAGTAAGGCTAACAGCATATTTGCTTCCGTTTCCAATAATATTGAATCCAGTTATGTTCACGCCGGTTGCATTCGCAACAGAAATAACGGCATTAATGGTGCTGTTACCTATGAGGGTAACTCCATTGCCCACTAAATTCAAGGCTTTGTTAATGCTCAGCGAGATATTTGAATACACTCCAGCCAGGAAATTTATGGTATCTCCTGCACTTGAGCCGTCGATTATAGTTTGAATTTGAGCGCTGCTCATATCTGAAGTTACGTTGGTACTGGCAGCAGAAACTGGATCTGCCATCACTGTTCCTGTTGAAACAAGAGCCAATACCATTATTGATATTAACACGCCCATTTTATCTTTCTTTATTTAAATGCCTCCTTTTTAATTAGGTATGATTTGATGCATTTCATTCCCCCTCGAACGAAATGTAAATTTTTACAATTCGTTATTAGTATAAAATAGATATATATACCTTTTGGAGTTTTGTACACTATTTACTGGTTTTTAGTAATAAAAATAGGACATATAGATACTAATTTTTAAAATTATAAGTTCATTATTCGTTATTTGGTACTTTATAATACTAATATATCTATTTATTTATTTAAGAGATTATTTGCACTTAAATAGTAAAAATAGTTTTTATATATATTTTTGGGAGCAGGATATTTCCTCAAAAGCAATAGGCATCAATAGATAACTTGAAATTTAAAAAATAAAAACCCTGCAGAAATTCATAGAATTTCTGCGGCCGAGAATCAATAGCTATCAAAAACTTCGTTTTTGATGCCCCAAAAATCTCTGATTTTTGAGGGATTCACAGGCTCAAACGCTAAGCGTTTGGGGCTCTCAAAACCAAAAGTTTCGTACAACCCTCGAAAATCTTTAATTTTCGAGTAAAGGAGAAATTACATTATTTTTTGGACTTTTTAACCATGGCCATTAAATCTTTCCTGTAATAAGCTCCAAATATTACGACGATAAGCACTATGATTCCAATTATGCCCCAAACGGTTGGATTTTTAGTGGTGTTGTCGATGAATAATTCCTGGGCAGTTTTTCCATCATTTGATCCATCCTGGCCGTTGCTTCCAGCACTTCCTGAAGCTGCTGCAGCAGCTGCAAGCCCTACGCTTGCCGAAGAGCCTGATGAAGTCCCGTCACCGCCGGTACCTGCTGGGCCTGGGCCATTTCCATTACCTCCAGGGATACCGCTCGTGCTGTTGGAAGGAGTGGTTGGTTTGTTTGGTGTAGTTGGGTCTTTAGGAATACCTAATATGGAGTAAGCGTCTTCTATTGAACTGAATACTGCGGCAACAGCATTTTGATTGCTAAAATTAGCTGATATGAATCCTAGAAGGTTATTAACAGAATCCGACTTAAAAACAGCCACTCCATTGGATGTCATAACGGTGTATTTATGTCCTCCTACAGTAAATGTTACTGAAGTAGGGGGAAAACCTCTTATTATTTCGCCGGTATCTGGATCAACAAAGTACGCAGCATAATTACCGTCTCCAATTCGGGATATTTTCAGCAGTGCTGATTCACTGCGGACTTTACAGCAGAAAGGTATGCCTTCTGAAGCTGTAGGATTAGGATTATTTCCTGACCACTCGTATCCATAGATATTGGTATCTGTTGGGGGTATATCATCTGTATCGTGTCCATCTATTTCTCTATGTTCATTGTTTGCAATAACATTGTACTTAACGTGTTCATCTGTACTTACCTTGTAATCATGTCCATAGTTAATCCCATTTCCAGTATCTTCAATCTGGTAAGGTATCGTTGATCTTTCTATGCTGTCTGATATAACATTAGTTAGAACAGTTACATTACCTCCGCTGTTATAGTTCAGGTTGACCCCATTGGCGTTCCTTTGTAAATAGTTACCTGTTATCAAGATATTTTTTGCATATCCTCCAATGATTACTCCGTCTGCATAGTTGTCGTTTATTGTATTGCTTTTTATGGCAACGTTTGACGAATCTTTTGTAGTTACTCCCTGGCTGTTGTTGCAGATCTTGCTGCCAGTAATTTTAACGCTGTTTGAACCCTGCACATATATGGCACTTTCATCAGAAGGTATACCTACATTGCTGTAATTTCCATTATGTTCCATGTTGGTGCCGTTAATGGTAGTATTGGTAGATTTGTAAATCTTAATTCCTCTTTTAGCATTACTCGTGATTTTGGCCTTGTTTATGGAAGTATTTACAGAATTTTCCACAGTTATACCGTCTCCCTTGTTGTTCTTGATGGTACTGCTTGTAATTTTAGTGCCTTTACTGCTTGTAACGTTGATCCCTGTTACAGAATTGCTTACAGTGTCATTTTTAATGGTGACATTGGAACTTTTATTTACAATGACTGCGGTCCCCTTGGTTGAACTGATACTGTCATTTGAAATGGTCACTTTACTGGTGTTATTCACAAGTATGCCTGTACCTGTTGCATTAATGGTAAACCCGCTTATTTTAGTCCCTGAAGACTGGGAGCCCTTAATTGAAAACACTGCTGAGTTAGATGAACTAGACCCAGAAAGCACAGTCCCTACACTTGTTACTATGTTCAGTGTTTTGCTGATGGTGAGCTGTATGTTTGTGTAAAGCTTTCCAAGGAAGTTGATGGTATCTCCAGATTCAGCATTGTTTAATATTGATTGGATCTGGGTGTTGGTCATGCCTGAGTTCACGTTAATTGTGGCGGCTGATGCCGGCTCTACAGACGTGGCAAACATGGATACTCCTATGATTAATACAGATAGTATCATTACCCTGTTTTTTGCATTCATTTTTTCACCTCCTTGCGCATTTTTTTAAAATAAAAGTTTGATAATACATTCTATATTAGGTCGATGTGCACATAAATACATATGGATTATGAAGAATAATATAAATGATATTAACTGATGAATGATAAAAATCAGTCGTGTAAAATTTCAACATAAATTAAATTTTGATGATACTAAAAATGGTTGAAGTTACATTTTAATCAAGTTTAAAAAGTTTAGAAATAACTTTAAAAAGAAAAAAAAGGAAGAATTGTTTATTTTTTTCCTGTTTTGAATTTCCAGGCGTAACTTTTAGCTAAAGTGTTTCCTGCTGCATCTTTTACTGCTGATGTTGGAATGTACACTTGATACCATGTTAAAGCTGTTTTTTTGCTGGTTTTGATGTAGATGTGGTTTCCGCTGATCCATATGGTTGCTTTGATTTTTTTTCCTGTTTTTAAGTTTTTGATGTATATTTTGGACCAGTTAGTGCTTTTTAAAACACTTTCGCTGAGTCTAATAGAAACAGTCTTAGTCCTTGAAACACCTGTAGCTTTGTTAGCTGGGCTGACTGCGCTTATTTTTGGTGCGGTTTTGTCAAGTGTGAATGTGCTGGTGTAAGCTGATAAAGCGTTGCCTGTTAAATCGGTTACACTGCCAGTACCTAATGTTAGTGTGTAGGTTCCTGATACTAGTGATATGCTTGGTGTTACTGTTAATGTAGTCCCGTTTATGGATTTTGTGAATGGAATGGATGTTCCTTTACTATTTTTGAGTGTGATGGTGCCTGTTCCGAATTTTACAGCTTCGTTGAATGTAACTTTAATTGAGCTTAGGGATTTTACAATAGCTTTGTTAGCTGGGCTTATGGTGCTTACTTTTGGTATGGTGGTGTCTATGGTGAATTTGCTGGTGTATGCTGAGAGTGCATTACCTGCTAAATCGGTTACAGCGCCGTTTCCGAGTGTTAATGTGTATGTTCCTGCAGTTAATGCACTTACAGGTGTTATTATTAATGTGTTTCCGTTTATGGATTTTGTGAATGCTATTGATGTTCCAGCGCTGTTTTTGAGGGTTATGTTGTTGTTTCCAAGCTGTATTGGCTCGCTGAATGTTATATTAATTAAGCTAACGGATTTTGAGGAAGAATTGTTAGCTGGGTTAATGCTTACGACTGTTGGTGCTGTGGTGTCTATGGTGTAGGTTTCTGTGTAAATTGAGCTCCAGTTGCTTGAATCATCTAGAACAGCGTATTTGAGTGTTGTTGTGCTGCTTATAGCGATTGTATCACTGTATTTATTTCTGGTGGCGCTGCTTGTAGGGTCGGTTCCATCGGTTGTGTAGTAGATGGTCCCGCCGTTGCTGCTGTTTAATGTTACGTTTTGTGTTGTGTTGTAGTTTCCGCCTGCAGGTGAAGCGCTCACAGTAGTGTCACCAATTGCAACCAAAGCAGGAGTACCNNTACCTCTAGAGCCGCTATAAACTGAAATGTAGAGTGTTCCGTCTGAGCCAATTACAGGTGGACTCATTAAACCTGCTGTGGTTTGGTAGCTCCATTTCAGCACTCCACTGGTTCCGTTATCGGTTATAGCATATAAATTACCAAGTATGGACGCGGAGCAAGCAGCGGTTCCCACGTAGAGTGTTCCGTCTGCACCTATGGTAACAGAACTAAATCCGGAATAAGTTCTCCCTATCATGGCGTAACTCCATTTTAAGTTTCCATCAGGTTTTATGGCGTATAAAGTACTGGCACTGCTCTTACCACTTATGATGTATATTGTACCATCAGAACCAATAGATGGGCTGCCGGTAATCTGAGGATAACTTGTTTTGTAAGTCCATTTTACTGTTCCATCTGGATTTATGGCGTATAAAGTACCATTTGTAAAGGATGCGGCATCACAACACCCGATGTAGATGGTTCCATCACTGCCAATGGACGGAGAATTATCGGATATTGACCCGATTGTGCAGGTCCAGTTTAAGGTTCCATTTGGGTTTATGGCGTATAAAGTATCATTAATTCCATTGTTACATGTTGCAGTGTATATGATCCCGTTTGAGCCAACTGCAGGGGCCATAGTTATCGAACCTGTAACTGTATAATTCCATTTCACTGTCCCGTCAGGTTTTATGGCATATAATACGCCACTACCTCCAACATAGATTATTCCATCAGTACCGATAGTTGGGGCATTATCGTAAGCAATTGATATATTTATGTTGCTGCATGTCCACAATAGGCTTCCGTCAGGATTTAAAGCATATAGTGCGTTATTCTTTGTTTCTGAAACGTATATGGTCCCGTTTTTTGCAACTGCCGGTGTAGTTATGGATGTAAAGTCATAAGTCCATAATGTGCTTCCATTCTTATTTAAAGCGTACAGGGTACCGTTATTAGCTGCAACATATATGGTGCCGTTTGGTCCAGTAACCACATTTGATAATGAACTTATGTTTAAGCTCCACTTGGTGGTGTTGGTCTGCGGGCCTGTATAATTTGACTGGCCAGTATGGTTGTTGTTTATCCCGTATTCTGGGCATGATGAGTTTGCAAGTCCCGTGGAATTATTAGTATCGGCCGCGCTGGCGCTTCCAACGGTTAAAATACATGTAATCAGTGCAAAAACCATAAAGACCATGATTTTGTTATATTTCACTTTTTTCCTCCTTTTTGTTTGTTTTATGAATCCCGGTAAAAATTTAAAATTAATAAAAAAGATTCACAATTAATATGTCTAAACGAATGATCGATATAAACATATCGATCATGTGTTGATTTTCGAAGTTTAATGTGTATATATAAAATAATAAAGAACATAATACTAATAATAAAAATAATTAGTTATATAAATGTGATTTAATGATTTAATAATCTTTTGATGGGTAAAAATATGAATATTATGAGCTCATATATACTATATAAATATTTTTAAACGTTTAAAGTGCACATTAGTGTTTATACTCCTTAAAATTATATTTTTTTTATAGCACTATTAACATGAAAAACTTAATTTTTAAGCTATAAAACGGGTTAAAACCTTTTAAATGATATTATTTTAAGAATGTTGTATTTTTCAAACGACATGAATATAGAGTCTTATCAATAATGGGAATGTAATTTTTTATTTTTTAAAACATGCCGCTAAAAAAAATGAATTTCTATAAAAATAAAAAAATAAGATTTAAAATGGATTTAAATCTGCTTAATTATTAAATGTTGTTACCTGTCCAGGTGTTTGCGCTGTTTCTGAAAGCTGTGGTTACAGGGTAGTTGAAAACGTTGTTTGTAACGCTGATTGTGCCTGTTGAATTTTTAGCGAAGTAGGAGTTAGTCAGCACACTGTAGCCACTGGTGCTTAACTGGCCTATTATGTTGTTGTCCATACTGAGGTACACAACATTAGGGTTTTCCATTGCTATACCAGTTATGTTGTTGTTGCTTATAACTGCGTTTAAACTGCCCAGGTTTGCAGTGTGTTTTCCAGTTATGTTCATTCCGTACTGGGTGTTGGTTATGCTGTTACCTGAAACAGTTCCGTTGAAGTTTCCACCAAGGAATATGCCGTATATAGCGTTGTCTATAACGTTGTTTGTAACTCTTGTGGTGGTGGTTGTTTCAAGGTTAGCGTCGTGGTTTACAAGGGAAATAGCGTCACCGTGTTTGTTAACCATGTTTGTTATATGGTTGTTGTTGATTGTGAGGTCTTTATAGAGCTGGAATATGTTGATTGCGTCCCCACCGTTGGTTATGTTGTTGTTTTCAATCCTGCAGCTTATAACGTTGGATCCATATATACAGCTTGCAGCGTTGCTGTTTATATTGATGTTGAACCCGGTTATGTTGAGCCCGGTTGTGCCTGTAATGGTCATAACTGCGCTTCCGTTACCAACAATAGTAGCCCCGTTACCTTCCATGTTCAGGGCTTTGTTTATGGTCAGTGAAATATCAGTATAATCTGTTCCAGTATTCACAAAATTTATAGTATCTCCGGCTGCAGCATTATCAATAACGTCTTGGATGTCATCACTGCTCATGCTGGGGTATACATTGACTGCAGATGCTGAGCCCATTGCAAGGGACACGGCCACTAAAAATACAACTAGTCCTACCTTATTTATTTTCATTTTATTATTTCCTCCACATTTTGCTTTGAGCCGTACATTTCTACACTCTTCGAAATGTACATGGCTACGGATCGATCTTGGGTAATACAGGTATATATACGTTTCTCAAAATCACACTAGGCCTAGGGATCTCTAAATAGGAAATTAATGTGGCTATGAATTTTTAAATTTTATTTCAATGACTTCAAATTAAATTTAAATAGTTAATATCCATTTTTTAGTAAATTAAGTCTGTGGTAAATATTTAAATGGCTATTAATATGTGTAAATAAGATAATGATTGTTTTAATTAATTATAATCTTTATTTTATGAAAAAATAAAGTTCCATTTTATAGAAATGTATATATATTCATATCGACTATATTTTAATACTTTAAAGATATTGCACAGATTATCAGTTTAAAAAGCGGCTGTTTAATTTTTAAAAAATTTGTAAACATGCTGATTTTAGGCTAAAACGAACTTATTTTAAGCGCGATCCGGGGAATTGTTCGCGGCGCTTGCTGCAGATACTGTACTTAAAATGAACATCCCTGCGACCCTTAAAATAATGGATATTGCCGCACACGCATCATTTAATAAATGCCATGATTATTTTAACTTGATTTGTTGTATAATCTGTAATAATTTAAAAATAAAGATATAAGGAAAATGTGTTTTTTAATATTTTCCTGTTTTAAATGTCAATATGTATCCTTTGGCCAGTTTATTGCCTGCTGCATCTTTTACTGCATATGCAGGAATGTAGACTCTGTACCAGGTGTTTGCTGTTTTTTTGCTTGTTTTGATGTAGATGTGGTTT
>DADN01000029.1:253-4326 GCA_002509665.1 Methanobacterium sp. UBA8 | reverse complement strand
TGGTCTTTGACCTTGAAACTCCTGTAGATTTGTTTTTTGGGCTGACTGCACTTATTTTAGGTGCTATATTATCAACAATGACGCTTTTGGTTGTTGTATCAATGGTGCCGTTGCTGTTGGTCACCACTAAAGTAACCTTGTAAGTACCAGATTTACTGTAGGTATGGGTTGTATTTTGTAAAGTGGATGTTTTTCCATCACCAAAATTCCACAGCCATGATACAGGAGTACCTGTGGATTTATCAGTGAATTTAACTGCTAAATGGTTGCTTGTGCTTGTGCTGCTTGTGAAACTCGACACAACATCTTTAAAAGCATAAAAAGTCCCTGTGGTGGTCCCTATGTACAGCATGCCGTTTGCACCAATTAAAGGTGAAGCATAGGCATTACTTGCAGCATACTTCCATTTCAACGACCCATTTGAGTTTAACGCGTATATACCATTGCTGCCTCCCACGTAGATGGTTCCATCTGCACCGATAACAGCCGATGTTGCCGTATTATCAACGCCTCCTGTATTGTAACTCCACTTTAAAGTTCCGTCGGAATTTAATGCGTAGAGTTTGCTGCTGCTTACAATGTATAGAGTTCCACCTGAAGAGATGGCAGGGGCACCGTAGAGCACTTCTCCATAAACTGGGTAGTCCCATTTTTTCAGTCCGTATGTCCCCATGTCGCTGAGTGCGTATAGAAAACTTGCAGAATTGTAGTAGCATTCAATATAGATTGTCCCATCTGGGCCAATGGAAGGTGCGTTGTAACCTGTGTTCAACTTCTGGGCACCGCTGAATATGATTGTATAAGACCATTTTAATACTCCATTGGGATTTATAGCGTAGAGAGTTGCGTTATAATCTGAAATATAGATTGTCCCATCTGATCCAATAGTAGCAGACGATCCGTAAATTGGCCCTGTACTGATAACCCACTTCACGTCTCCATCTGGGCTAAATGCATATAAATAGCCAGTTGTACTGCTAGTACTTGGAATGTAGATGGTTCCATCGGTACCAATAACTGGGGATGAACCTGAATTATAGTTATCAAGGGTGTACTTCCATTTCAGCGTTCCATTGGGGTTTATGGCGTACAGTGTACTGTTCTTCCAGCAGCTGACATAGATGGTTCCACTATTTCCTACGGCAGGGGAGCCTAATATGTAGCTTGCAGTGGTATAAGTCCATTTTAATGTCCCATCAGGTTTGAATGCATATNNAATTTACCGTTATATCCTCCAACGTAGACAGTCCCGTCTGATCCAGTAACTGCAGATCCGTATACAGTTATATTTTTGTAAGTCCATTTAGTACCGTTGGTCTGCGGCCCTGTATAGTTGGACTGGCTTGTATGGTTGCTGTTTATCCCGTATTCGGGGGATGATGAGTTTGCAAGCCCCGTTGAACTGTTAGTGTCGGCTGCGCTGGCACTTCCAATGGTTAAAACACAAACTATCAATGCAAAAATCATTAATATCAGTAACTTGTTATGTTTTTTCATTTTAACCTCCTTTCAATCGTTAATTGGATCAAAATAAAATGGTAAAGACCCATAATAATACGAGTAATCGATAAGTCTATATAAACGTATCGGTAGGAGTATTTTTCAGTCTAAAAAATTTTACAGCTTAAATTGAATTAAAATCTTAGAAATAGGGAGTAAATTTGATATCTCAATCTTTTCATGATTAAATATTATTTAAAATCAGTTATTTAACCATAAAAAGAAAAAAAAGTTGGAACATGCTTGGATTAAAGCATGTACTGGGCACTATTTCAGGTATGGTTTTAAAAAGTACTTTTTAAAGACATACTTGTAAAAGTTAACCGCGTTTGCACCATTATATTTGTAATAATGTTTGTATGTAGTGGTGTTTCCACTGGTGGAAGTTACTGCCTCTGCAATCATTAACTTGTTGGCGCCCACCTTTTTGATGTCAATAACGTTTTTAATTGCCCACAATGGTGTGCCTAGAAGGTATGTGGTGTTGGTTAAAACTGTTTTTGTATGGTAGCTGCTGTAGCTGTACGTTGTCCAGTTGTACACGTGGCAAAGTACATCTTTCTGGTCAGTAACATTTTTAATGCCTTTATCAATTACAGTGGTTGCTGCGGTCCCGGTTTTGAACTTCCAGGTGCAGTACTTGGTTAGATTATTACCTGCAGTGTCTTTTACCGCGGCAGATGGTATGTAAATCTGGTACCCTGTGTAAGAAGACCTTGTGCCGGTTTTAAGGTATAATATATTGCCTTTTATGGATTTGCTGACTGCAACCTTTTTGCCTGTTTTAATGTTTTTAACGTATATTTTGGACCAGTTTGCCCCTGCTTTAATATTCTCACTGAACTTAACATAGAGTGTATTTGTCCTGGAAATGCCTGTAGCACTGTTTTTAGGGTAAAATGAACTTATTTTAGGTGCAGTATTGTCCGTAGTCTGGGCAACGGCGCTTGCTGCAGATACTGTGCTTAACAGAAACAGCCCTGCAATTATCAAAATAATAAATATTGTTGTATTTCGCCTCATTTAATGAATTCCCCTTTTAATTTTGATTAAATAATTTAATACCTATATGTTTTGAATTTGCTGGTTTATAATTTGGATAATTTGCTTAATTAAGGGCATTTCACCACTTTAAATAAAATATAAACCTGGCACTGTTAAAACATACTTTTTGGAACTGTTTTATAGTTACAGTATATTTCCTTTTATAAACTTTTTGATTGAGACTTTTGCACGTGCTCTAAGCGGTTTTTAATGTACGTTTATAAATCGAGATGCATAACTATATAAATCAAAAGGGACTATTAGAAAATTGTTCATAAAAAGTCCCTGGACACTTGTCCCTACGTGTCCAGGATCTTCTATATTGATATTAATGAATTCAATCCCCATGAACATTTTTGTATACAGGTACTCTGGAAAACTTCTTTTAAAAAATAAGCGAACAGTGTTGTCACATCCTTCACGACACGCAAATGTATATAAGTCATGAGAACAAATGATCCAACTGTATCATAAAAAGTCCTTCTGGGCACTTGCTCCTAGAGTGTCCAGGAACTTTATGGGAAATACTTCGATCCTCCCGGCATATGATACAATAGGTTACTTATTCATTGAAATAAAGCACATTTTTGGTATAGTACATACTATTCCTGGGCACTCCCCCAAAGTGTCCAGGTGATAACCTATTTTTACTATTTTGATGGGATTACATAAAAACAATTAGTTTAAGATTTATTTTTAAAGGCATAGACCTAATAAAAAAAGTTGTGTGAATCTTTAGCATGATCTATGCCTTTTAAGTAACTACTGTTACTTTTTTTTAAAATTGGACAAAATGTGGAGGAAATAATAATATTAACAGCTCAATATTACCATTTCCATGTACACTTAAACATTAAGTTCATCATGTACAGACATAATGTAAACATTTAACTATTTNNAATTTTACGATATTTCATGGTCTAATATATTTGCTGTTTCCATTATTTTAACGTGTATGAATTAAGAGTTTATGTTTAAAATATTAAAAAATTACGTTTAAGATCTGATTTTTAAATTAAAATAAATAATTATATCGAAATGTATATATTCTCGTATCGTATACTATTATCCTGTTGTGAATAACGTAACTTTTAGGCTTGTAAAATTTATATATGGCTCAAATTGTAACATGCTAAAATAAATGCGGTTTAAAATTGAATGATTTAGAGTTGGTTATTCATTATAATAAAGGAGATAGAAAAATGTCAAGCGAAACAGGATTATTCCCCTCTAACGGGCACCGTATTCAGGGAAGATCAACAGAATCTTTCTTAGACGCCCGCGATATAATTTCAAGATTAAATCTCAAAGGAAACGAAGTATTTATGGACGCCGGCTGCGGCGATGGTCATATAGCCATGGAAGCGTATGATATGTTGGGAAATGAGGCCACCATATATGCTGTGGATATATTTGGGCCTTCCATTGAAGATATGGAAAAAGAAGTGGAAGAAAAAGGAATTAAAAACATTATTCCAATTCAGTCGGATATAGCAGACCATATAGCAGTTGAAGATGACAGTGTAGAA
>DADN01000029.1:0-196 GCA_002509665.1 Methanobacterium sp. UBA8 | reverse complement strand
AAAAAAGAGGATACAGGATACGGTCCTCCCTTAAAAGTCAAAAGCACCCCTGAAGAAATGGAAGAAATGTTTGCAAAACACGGCTTAAAAATGGTGCAGCTTGATACTGAAGCAGGGGAAGACCTTGAACACGGTAAATCCCATTATATCATAACATTTCAAAAATAAGAATCAGGAAATTTTATAAATTTCCTTT
>DADN01000170.1:6725-6881 GCA_002509665.1 Methanobacterium sp. UBA8 | reverse complement strand
CCATTAATTCCACCAAATTAATATTTAATAGTTTTAACTATATCTCAAATTTATTTTTATTAATTAAAACTCATTATAAAGCCACATATTACCAAAAAAGAGAATATGAAGAAACTAAACAAACTAAATTTAAAAAAAAAGTTTCTTTTAGAGGGA
>DADN01000170.1:0-6699 GCA_002509665.1 Methanobacterium sp. UBA8 | reverse complement strand
TTATCACAGGCCTTTATACTATTTTACTTCCGCTTGCCATATTTGCTCTTTTCTGCTCTTCACGCCATTTGATAGTGGGCGCAGATTCAGCAACTGCGGCAATTTTATCAGGGACCCTCGTTTCTATCGCAGCAATAGGAAGTCCCAACTACGTTGCACTTGCATCTACAGTTGCACTGCTGTGTGCAGTTTTTCTAATTATGGCACGAGTATTTAGATTAGGATTTATAGCCAATTTTATGTCTAGAACTGTCCTAATTGGTTTTTTATCAGGAGTTGGAGTCCAGGTAGCTGTAAGTCAGCTGGCAAATATGCTTGGGATATCCGGGGAAGGAGGATTAAATACAATTCCCCAATTAATCAACGTTTTTACTCATTTATTCCAGATTAACATACTTACACTTATATTATCCATAATTGTTGTAGCTATAATTGTAGGAACTCGCCGTATTTCACATAAAATCCCTGGGGCATTAATAGCAGTTGTGGGTACAACCATAGCAAGTTTTTTGTTCAATCTTCAAGGAACTGGAATTTCAATTTTAGGAAATATACCCAGCGGACTTCCTAATTTTGGAATACCTGCTGTAAATATAAGCATTCTACCAAATTTAATGATAGCCGTAGTTACCTGCTTTATAGTTATATTATCTCAAAGTACTGCTACAGCCCGGGCATTTACAATTCGTTACTCAGAGAGTGTTGATGAAGATAAGGACATATTTGCCCTTGGTCTTGCTAATGGAGTTGCAGGTTTAACAGGTACATTTGTAGTAAATGGAAGTCCTACAAAGACAGAAATAGTGGATGACGCAGGAAGCCGTACACAGGCCGCTTCACTTATAACTGTATTTGCAGTTTTTATAGTTCTTTTATTTTTCACAGAACCTATGTCTTTTTTACCAAATGCCACTCTTGCAGGTATTGTTTTTGTAATAGGAATCAATATGATTGATATATCTCATTTGAAGGATATTCGCCATAAAGTAAAGTCAGAATACTTTTTAGCCATCATTACCGCCGCTACTGTAGTTGTTATGGGCGTATTATGGGGCATAGTGCTTTCAATTGTTCTTTCCATTATACTGCACTTGAGCCACAGCTACAGACCTACAAACAGCATTTTCAGAAAAGATAAAAGAGGGGAATGGGCATTTGAACCTGTTAAAGTTGGTAGATCGACTGAAGAAGGGTTACTTATATACAGATTTAACCGCGATCTGTACTTCGCCAATTCTGACAAACTAAAAGAAGAAGTACTTAAACTGGTAGATGCAGCTGATCCTCCACTAAAATTGTTTGTATTGAATACAGCAGGATTTTCCAGGGTTGATTATACATCTGCAGAAATGTTTAAGGATTTGTACCATGAGTTAAAAGAAAGAAATATTAAATTCGCATTAACCTCAATGCTACCTGATCTTAAAGACCAATTCGATCATTTGGGGCTAAAAAAGCTGATAGGTGAGGGAAATATTTATGAAAATGTACATGAAGCGCTAAGTGCTTATGAGAGCGGGAAATACTAAATTTATCAAAAAAAAGAAATGTTTAATGTTAATCTTCATGAGAAATCCATTTATCCCTAAAGGCCTGTTTTTCTTCTGCACTCATCCAGTGCCTTCCATCACAAAAGGGCTTATTTTCAGATTTTCCACACCTGCAAAGTGTAACCCTATTTCTGACTTCATAAGTGCTCCCATCAGCAGATTCAATTGGGATTCCTCCCCTCACCCAAACAGGACCATCACATTTTTTCTGGGGATCATTAACCAGAACTATAGATGGTTCAAATTCAGGTTCAACAGGTTTTCCTGTCTTTTTATCCCACAGCACAAGACGCCCTGATGGACAGCTTTTAGCTTCTTCAACTGCAAGTTTAATCTCTTCTGGATCTTCAGATTTTAATAATTCACGTATACCTCCCCCTCGCATGCAGAAACGGGAGTGGTCGCATAGATCCCATACATCGTTCAATATAAAATCTTTTGTTTCGAGTTTTCGAGCTTTTTCCATATATTTTTCTTTACTCGCCACCTCAGTTCCATCAAAATTAATTTTTATATGTGATCCATCACAAAAAGGTTTCCTTTTGGATGCACCGCATCGGCAAATAGTATATCTTTCTTTAAGCGGATATTCCTTGCCTTCACTCCATTCACACACATGTCCCTCATCATTTGTTACCAGTATCTGTTCAAATAAAGGAACATTCCCTGAAACCATGTACGGTCCATTTTTAAGTATTTTTATTTTCATTTGATCCTTATCTACCATATTATATCCTCCACTTTGTCCATATTACACAATTTAAAGCTAATTTATAAACTCAAAATTTATTTTGGGGTACAGTCCACTTCAGGTAAAAATGGTTTAATATCAATTAACGGAGAGCCATCAAGGGCATCCAGCCATTTTACAGTGAGAACATTTCCTTCTACTTTTATCAGTTTAACCATACATAACGCAATTGGATTTGGCCTTACAGGAGCCCGGGTAGAAAATAAACCCTGTTCCTCGGTTTTCCCAGGAGGAATTACCATAAGTTTATAATCTTCAGCCCGATCTAATCCATATAAAATAATCAAATGTTCGCGTTTTTCTATATCCTGCAAACCCTGCAAATATTCATCAAAAACAGTTATTTGACTTAATTTTTCTGAAAAACGTCCCTGGCGCGGAGAATCTCCTTTTATTTTATATGGAGAATTTATGATCCCTATTGGTTCAATTTTCATATATTAATGTATATCCTTAAAAATAGTTAAAAATTGTGGTTTTAAATTAGGGAAGCTGAAAATGAACATATAACTGTAAAAACATTCAATATCACCATTCCTCATATTTTTACCCTTTTTGAAATTTTTAAATTATTTTTGATTAAATAATCATTTAATGGAGAACATCAACATATAACACATATAACAATTCCATCAGGAAGTGATATTAGGCAAAATATATTGAAGATACCTATAAAATAAAGCACATGGCTTGCAGTACTTGCAATTAGCATGAAGGGCACTGGAAGGATTAATGATGATTTCATTCTATAAATTTAGCAGCAGATTGTACTATCTTTTACGATCTGAAACTACATCATGAATACATAATTAAAATGTAAAATTTCAGTACTAAATAACTCAAAAAGAAAAAAAATAAATTTATATTAATGATATTAAAAACGGCGACCCAACAGCGTAAGATAAAAGAACAATTACCATACCTGTTTTAACCCATTTTGATACTCTTTTAGTATTTTCAGTCGACTGATTCTTCAGTACAGATACTGCACAAATTATAAAGATTATATCACCAACAAGAAGTAGTGGAAGATAGAACATAGTTAAAATACCTATAAAATAAGGTATAGGGCTTGTAACGACAGCAAATATCATGAAAAGTACAGCAATAACTGCAGATGATTTAAGTCCGCATTGTATTGGTAAAGTTCTTGCCCCCTCTTTTTTATCCCCTTCCATGTCTTCCATATCTTTTACAATTTCCCGCATCATGGTTATGAAGAATGGAGAAAAACCTAAAATTGAAAGTAAAGGTTCACCTACAACTACGGCCCCAAAAACGAAAGTAAGCCCTATGAAAAATGAAACAGCCATATTTCCAATCAGAGGCATTTTTTTAAGGTTGTATGCGTATAAAATCAAAACAATTGATGTGAAAAGAGCTATAAGCCCAGGTAAAAGTCCTATTATAAAAGCCAGGATTGTTCCAATTACAAAAAGGGCCACAGAATAAATTTTAGCTGCATTTAAAGAAATTCTTCCAGATGGAATCGGTCGGTTTGGTTTGTTGATCTTATCTATTTTATGGTCAAAATAATCATTTATCGCATTTCCGCCACCTATTACCATTAAAACTACAATGCATGCTAAAAATGCATTTAAGGTGAAGTTTCCACTTATAAGCATGACTAGAAGTACTGCTATTACAGCCATTACTGCATTCCCTGGCCTTATTATCTCTAAATATGCATTCATGTAATCACTTTAAAACTAATTCTGCTATACACTAATCTAAAACTAATCTGTCAAATCTGATTATTTAAGTTAATGCAATTACAGTCTATAAAATTAAATATTCCAAAAATCTTAGTAATAAAATGAGGTGATTTTATATTATTTACTGCAGTTAACAAACATGAGTCTAAACAATGTCCACTTAAAACAGGCGAAGGTGTGAAAATGCTTAAGGAAATTTTTTCCGATGAAAACCTGAAAAAACGAAATATTGATCTATTAGATGCTTATATCAGCTGCCCCAAAGAAAAACATTCCACACATTCTGGCATTTTTATACTCCGTGCAGACAGCATGTTCAATGTAAAAAATCTGTTTAGATCAATGGATGTTGAGGTAAAAGAAGTAGCACCCTTCGATATTAAAAATATCCAACCAATCTAAGTAAGATAGATATTAACTTATTTTTAGAATTATTATGTAGTACTGAAAATTAAAACAAAATGAATGGAAAAAAAGAAGTTATTTTTATCTAACTGGTCAACACCATTCAAGTTAAAAAAAACATATCAAGCAATAAAATAAAATTTTTATTAGCTCTAAATTAAAGTAATTTAAAGAAATTAAAGTAAATTAACGAATTTCTAGTTAAAATACATTAAATAAATTCTTAAGTAAAGCCAGTTTTTATCCATATTCTAATAAATACTATTAAAAATTACATTTTATCAAGTTTCTTTAAATATTCACCCGAATACCGAATAAACAATTCTAATTTTCCTTTTAATTTATCATCTAACCGACATAATTGTTGAAAATAGGTATTATGTGCATCAAAGATGCCTTCTTGATTAATAAGCCTGTTCCTTTCAGATAATTTTTCATTCACTTCTGATGTTAATGTCCTTATTGATATTAATTCTTCTAACATCACAGGATCAAAATCTGCAGTAATGATGTTATAAGCAAAAGTATCCCAAACTCCCATTTTAAGAACCTTAAGATTTACTGGTGAATTTTCTTTAATATCAATTAAAACGCTTTCAGCACTTTTTTTATTGTCTTTTACAGTCAGTTTTAATGCTATAACTATTCTTTTTATTTGTCTTTGTTCTTTCTCCAGCCCTATTTTATGATTTAAATAAAGACCAATAATGGCTACAATTATTGAACCAAGCAATATATAGACAGAAGCAAAAACACCTGAAATCCACTGCATCCCTAGCAAAGTGGTTAAAATGAGGATACACACAAATACAGCCCCAAAAATCGCTTGAGTAATCTTTCCAATGAAATTAGTAATGACTGAACTCCTTAAAATAATTAAAATCATCCATAAAAATAAAAAGAACACTGCAGTTAACAAAAAAATCAATATATAAACTCCAAGTGTTTTTTCACTGCTAAATAAGAAACTAAAAACGAGCAGTGCTATAAATACTAATGATGCTCCCCCAATAGACATTATAACTTTGTTTTCCATTTTGGATCCCTCAACCTGAGTTAATAAACATTATCTTTTAATATTAATAATGATTTCTAAGTATTTTATTTGATCAGCTAGTTAAAATATTTAATAAATCAAAAAATAATAGAAGAAATTCAGTAATCTCTTAAAATATTATTAAAACAAGAATATGAAATATTTTATAGAATTACAACTAGTTTATTATCATCTATGTTTTTCCAAAGATGCATTTCTTCTGATTTTTAGCTGTTTTATTCCTAGATAAGCTCCTATAACTGCAGATATAACATATCCTACAAATGTAACCATATGAATGTAAACCGGCCAATGACTTGTCAACATTTGTATTAGGCCAACTACTATTATAATTGCCAATATAATTAATCCAGTATAAATTCCATTTTGTATTGCTTTTTCTTTAGCCAAAAATACGGATAAAAAACCACCAATTACAAAAGAAATCACCCCAACTACAATATTAACCAGATCCAAAGAGTAAGAATCTGGAGCATGGCCTGTAAACAAAGTTAATAAAACAACACAGGAATATCCTGCAATTGATCCAGCAATAACAGTTAGTACAGGACTAAACCCATTAAATTCTTCATTAACCATTTGACCAAACATACCACCCATTATAGCAAGTAAAAGAAGCAATATACCATAACTAAACAATAATAACAGAGATGTAATTACACCTAAAGACGAATTAGGTACTGTCAATATACCAAATATAAGCAAAATAAATATTCCCTCATATAATGCATATTGTATTTTCTTTTCTTTAGCAAAATAAGTAGATATAAAACCTCCAAGTATATATGAAATAATTAATAAAAACGTTCNNAACGTTCCAAACCAGGAAGCCCCTTGAATAGCTTGAAATGCACCAACCCATCCAATTACTCCAAAAACAGAAATTGCAATTAGATACAACATAAATGAAATAATAACTCCAAAAATTATAGATACAACAGGATGAAACCTCATAACACAACCCATTCTTTATAAGATAAAAAGATTATTTAATACTTTTGATTGAAAATATGTAAAAATAATATTTATGGCAAAAATAAAGTAATATTAGCTATAATTTACAATACACCCTGTTATATACATCCATAACAAAAAAATAATATTAATAAAGCTGCATTCTGACTAATTTTTGTTTTTAATCTATTAATAGGTAAATATGGCGAGAATAAACTTTTATGAGACCTATAAATTTCAGTTAAAAATAGGATTACTATAACTTAA
>DADN01000139.1:43191-44785 GCA_002509665.1 Methanobacterium sp. UBA8 | reverse complement strand
TTAAACAATCACTGCAAAATCCAGGGCCTTTAATATCAGTTTCTACGACACTGTTGCTGAAATGCATCACGCAAAGGTGATTTACACAGTGGGGAAGCCCAAAAGTATGGCCCAGTTCGTGTACAGCTTCTGTTAAGATTCGTTTTAAAAATAATTTTTTATTTGGGCTTTTTAATCTATTTACGGATACTATTGCAAAATTTCCAGGGTATTCCGCTTCTCCAAGGATAAAATTTAACCTGGAAGCGTATAGATCTACATTTGTCACGCCTAAAATATGATTAGAATCTCTTTTTAGGATATTCATCATAGAATAAAGGATTTCTGTTGAATGATACTGATCTCTAGATGGATTATAAGATCTTTCAGGTATTTCCAGGATATCATTTAATACATGGCAGCTAATACCAAATATTTTCTCTAGAGGTTTTTCAAGCATCCTGAGAAGTTTGTTTTCTACTGTTCCAATGGACTGTATGAGAATTTCCATGGTATATTATTTATCCCTTTTTATACATAATATATAGTGGAATTTGTAGAATTTGAGAATTTAATTAAATCGTTGGAGGTAAACTTATGGTTGAAAAAATATTGTTAGCTACAGATAATTCCAAACAGGCAGAAAAAGCAGGAGAAGAAGCGATTTCAATGGCAAGTTTGGGCGGCACTATCATTGTTTTATATGTAATTGATGCAGATTATTTGAATGCACTACCTCAGCAGGATTTAAGGGATCAGATCAGTGAAAACTTAAAAAGAGAGGGAAAAGAAGCTGTTGAAAAATTTAAAGAAGAATTGGAAGAGGAACAGTGCGCAGGTAAATGTAAAAATGTTAATCTCGTAACCATGATTAAAGAGGGCAAACCTGCCGATGTTATAATTAAAACTTCCGAAGAAGAAGGTGTAGATCAGATAGTGCTTGGAAAATCTGGTAAACACGGCATAGAAAAATTTTTGCTTGGAAGTACTGCAGATAGGGTAGTGCGGGAATCAAAAGTCCCTGTTGATGTGGTATCATAGATTATAACCTAAAAAATGGTATTAAGGCAGGATATTAATAATAAATTAAACTCAATTTCTTTTTTTTAGCTTTAAAATATGATTGTCCCAAACGTATGCTTTTGAATTATTAATTATAAAAAAATTTAAATTATTTAAATCTCTATTAAACCTATGCTTTCAGATATTTCAGGGTTTATACAGGAAAACTTTCTTTACCTTCATCCAGGATACACACTCTTAAACACGGTAGTTTTTGGAATTATACTTGGAATTGCTGTTTTACTGATTATAAAAATGTTTAAATACATTAAAAAAGATCCAAAAGATCTTTTCATTCCATTAATCCCGTTTATATTCTTTGGCTCAAGTGCAAGGGCACTTGTAGATAATGGAATTTATCCCCTTGTTCTATGGCTTGTTACACCTGGAATTTACATTTTAACTGGTTTTATAACAATTGCCACTCTTTTAATATCTATTTATGTAGAAAAGAAAACTAAATTCGATTACAGGTACTTCATACTTATTGTGGGAGCTATTTTATGCATTCCCAATATTTTAAGTTTTAATCATATAAACTGGGTTGCATTTT
>DADN01000139.1:38565-43176 GCA_002509665.1 Methanobacterium sp. UBA8 | reverse complement strand
TGGAGTCTTTTAAAGGATAAATTTAATTTGGGAATTCTTTCAGCCCATTTGTTCGATGCATCATCAACATTTATTGCAATTGATTTTTACGGCTACGGCGAGCAGCACGTGCTTCCAAATGCACTTATGAATCTTGCAGGTACGGCGGCTGTAATGTTTCCTTTAAAAATAGCGGTTATTTTATCTGCACTTTATGTTATAGATGAATATGTGGAAGATGATATAATTAGAAATATGTTGAAGCTGGCTATATTTATTTTAGGACTGTCTCCGGGTCTCAGGGATTTCTTGAGCTTGAGTATGGGTACATAATTCAAAATTTAGTTAAAAGTGTACTGCCAGCACTTTTCAGTATCGACTCGAGACAAGTATATTGAAAAAATTAACTGCCTATGGCAGTATATTAAATTAAATTTAATTAAGGTGGCTAGAATGCATAAGTAAGCACGATATATAGGTAATATAAGTATCAAACTATGTTTATAGCCACGTTTTTATCTAATTTCTGTGTAAAATAATTTTATACTTTAGTGGATGTAACTATTGTTTTAAGCACAGGTTTGAATTCTTTCAGGTAGTATTGTACTGCAGTTAGTTTTGTTTTGTCATAGTAAGTACCTAAGTCTTTAGATTTTTGAGCACCTGTTTTTAAATTCTTGACAGTTAATTTCCCGGTCATTTTTATTTTAGTACTGCTGGTTTTTTGAAGGTACATATAATAATATATGCCCATTTTTGATTTGGGGTAGGATGCATATCCTGTAATTTCCACGTAGTTTGTTCCTTTCTGGGATGCTGTCCATTTAAAGGTATCAACATTATTTTTAGAATCCTTGAATGTGAAGGAACCCTGATCTATTTTTTTTAAACTGGCTGCAGATGCGGGTCCGGCTATTTGAATGCTAAAAACGAACATAAACATTATTGCAGCTATTAATACGGTATTTTTTCTCATTTAAATTTCCTCTTTTATTTATTTTTAATAACCACATAAAATTACTGTAATGGCAGTATATAACGTTTATTATGAGTAAAAATTAAAAATATTTAATATTATGATGGTAAATGTTTTGAATCTTGGTATTATGGTGAATAGATGCATATACTATCAATTCATGTAATTTTAAACAAAAAACTATATAGGTTTTTTCACTAATTTTTTGCATTTACAATAATTTCACTAAATTTTCCAGAAATAGCAGTTTTAATGGCGCTTTATGTCATGAATATGTAAATATAGACTGTATAGGTTAAAGTGGGCTATATTCGTAGGCTTGCTCCAGGTATAAGGATTTCTTGAGTTTGAGTATGCTTATGGTTTATAAATTGCAGTAGATCCATAAAAATTTAAAAGCAAATAATAAAAATAAAAAGTAGTTAATCAAATTTAAAAATCAGACTTAATTTGTTTGCATCAATATACTGAATAAAAGTTTCAGTTGATCTTAATTGTTCTCCCATTTCATCGATAGCTTCATTGGGGATTATTGTATGTGGTGAAACAGTTAATTCAATTGTTATGTTGGATTTCGTAATTAATTCTTATATAATAGTTTAATTCTAAAGAATGAGCCTCATTTACTTCAAGAACAATATTATCAACTTCATATATTATGCCAAGTTCTCTATCATTAATTTTTTGATTCGCTTTTAGCCAGTCAATATCTTCTTTAAACGTAATATCGCCTCATTTATTTGTTAAAATGTGTTTTAAATGATACTTTTTTAATAGTTTTAAAATTATTGTAAAATGGTAAATATTATCTATTTCCACTAGTTTTTACATATTTGCAATGATTTACGTGATCTAATCATATTGGGCTTCGTTGATTCCCTGTCGCTTTATATGTTCATGAAATCTATGACTTGGAGATCATTTTTAATATCTATTGTTGTCATACTTATTGTGTGGATTGTTAAAGTAAAAGTTACAGATTGTGCTTGAACAATTTACAAATTGCCAAACCAAAAGGAGAAATAAGATATGTATATAGAAAAAGTAAAAAACGAGATGAACCTGCCGGAAACGGTAAAAATATTTGACACAACGCTAAGAGACGGCGAACAAACACCAGGGGTTGCAATGACCGTAGATGAAAAGATACGAATTGCAAAAAGGCTTGATGAAATTGGTGTTAATGTAATAGAGGCTGGATTCCCTGCTTCATCAAGTGGTGAAGTAGAAGCAGCTGGTGAAATCCTTAAACTGGGGCTAAATGCCCAGATTTGTGGTTTGGCAAGACCATTAAAAGGTGATCTGGACGCAGCAATTGATGCTGACGTGGATTACATACATACGTTTATTGGTACATCTCCCCTTCACAGGGAATTCAAACTTAAAATGGGTAAAGAAGAGATTTTAAGTAAATCTGTTGATGCAGTAGAGTATATAAAAGATCATGGTATTATAGCTGAATTTTCAGCAGAAGACTCTACAAGGACCGAGCTTGATTATTTAAAGGAAATTTATAATGCGGTTGAGGATGCAGGTGTGGACTGTATCAATGTTCCTGATACAGTAGGCGTTATGGTCCCAACTTCTATGAAATGGCTTATAATGGAGCTTAAAAGAGAATTAAGTGTTCCAATTAGTGTGCACTGTCATAACGACTTTGGACTTGCAGTTGCAAACTCTCTTGCCTCTGTAGAGGCAGGAGCTGATCAGGTACATGCAACTATAAATGGATTAGGCGAACGAGCTGGAAATGCATCTCTAGAAGAGGTTGTAATGGCTCTTATCACTCAATACAACCTGAAAATGAATATTAAAACCGAGGGTCTTGTAAACCTTTCGGAATTTGTTTCAAGAATTACAGGGGTTAAAATGCCTCCAAATAAAGCTATTGTGGGAGAAAATGCATTTGCCCATGAAGCAGGAATACATGTGCATGGGGTGCTTGCAAAAGCGGAAACATACGAGCCAATAACTCCTGAAATGGTAGGCCACACAAGAAGGATCGTTTTAGGAAAACATACTGGTGCAAATGCCATAAAAGCAAAGCTTGAAGAGTATGGAATAGATCTAGATAGGGACCAGTTTGATAAAGTATTTAATCAGGTTAAAGCGCTTGGAGATAAGGGTAAATGTGTTACTGACGCTGATTTAAGGGCTATAGCTGAAAGTATTCTGGGACGGGCAAAAGAAGAAATAGTAAAACTGGAAGGATTTTCAGTAATGACTGGAAACAGCGTACTGCCTACAGCTACAGTTAAACTGAGCATTAATGGAGAAAGCAAAACCGCTGCAAAAACAGGGGTAGGTCCAGTAGATGCTGCAATAAATGCTATTCAACGCGCTGTGGGTGAAACTGCAGACATAGAACTTCAAGAATATAACATAGAAGCTATAACTGGAGGAACTAACGCTCTTGCGGAGGTATTTGTTATAATGGGAGACAAAGAAGGTAACAAAGCAACCGGACGATCCACAACCGAAGATATCGTCATGGCGAGTGTCGAAGCAGTTTTAGATGCAATAAATAAAATACTGATCTTAAGATAATTTAAATAATTTAAGATCACCCTGGTTTAAACAGTACCAATATTTAATGGCTATTTGGATTGTATACGTTTTAAAATAGTAAACAGTGCTGTTTTAACTTTTTTTTTATTTTTAAGCAATTTATTTTTAAAATATTAGTACGATTGATTTTAAGCTGTTTGATATCACAGCCATTTAAATTTTTATTAATGCGTTAAAGTGTTTAAATGATCAAAGTATTAATATGCGTAAATGCAAATGATAAATTAGTTTGTAAAAGATAGGGGCATGTCAATGAGTAGCGCGAGAATTCTAGTGGTTGAAGATGAACGGATTACAGCAGAGGACATAAAAGATGGCCTTAAAAGTTTAGGATATGAAGTACCTGCAGTGGTTCATTCGGGTGAAGAGGCTGTTCGTAAAGCAACGGAGCTTCAGCCGGATCTTGTTCTTATGGATATTAAGCTTGAAGGTAAAATGGATGGTATAGAAGCTGCAGGGGAAATTAAAAAGCATTTTGATATACCTGTTATTTATTTAACTGCATATTCAGATGAAAATACTTTAGAGCGAGCAAGAATGACAGAACCATCGGGTTATGTTCTTAAAGAACCATCTGGATTTGTCCATAAACCATTTAAGGAGAGTGAATTACACGCTATCATTGAATTAACACTCTACAGGCATAAAATGGAAAAAAATCATGATCAATGGCTGGAGGCAATGCTTGAAAGTGTAAATGAAGCATTAATTGCCACAGATGAAAATGGAAAAATTAGATTCATGAACCATATTGCAGAGAATATTACGGGCTGGATACAGGAAGAAGCAGTTAACAGAGATTTAATTGATGTTTTTAAGATTCAAAAGGATAAATTGGATATTAATGAACATTCCCTGGATCGAGTCATGTTAAATGATAAAAATGGGACAAAAATTCCGGTTAGTGCCAATTTAAATCATATTAAGGATAGTAAGGGAAATGTAAATGGAATGACTTTGGTCTTCCATAATCTTACATAATTTCGAATCTAATTTTATATTTTCATTAAGGGGGGTAGAATATGGCAGTCGCTCAGATTATGGTTGTTGAGGATGAAAGAATTACAGCAAAAGATATAGAAAGTGCA
>DADN01000139.1:4988-38547 GCA_002509665.1 Methanobacterium sp. UBA8 | reverse complement strand
GAGCTCCGGCCGGATCTTGTTCTTATGGATATTAAGCTTGAAGGTAAAATGGATGGTATAGAAGCTGCAACGCAGATCAGGGAACGTTATGATATACCTGTTATTTATTTAACGGCATATTCAAATGCAGGTATTGTACAGAGGGCTAAAATGACAGAACCTGCAGGATATCTTCTTAAAGAACAATTTGGTTTCCTTACTAAACCTTTTGAAGAGAGTGAACTGAACACTACAATAGAAATAGCTCTTTACAACCATAAAATTGAAAAAAGACTTAGAAATCGTGAGCAGTGGCTTGCTGCAATACTTAAAAGCGTAAGTGATGCTGTAATAGCTACAGACTCTAAAGGTAGAATTAAGTATATGAATCCTGTTGCTGAGGATCTTACGGGATGGATACAGGAAGAAGCCATAGGGGAAGACCTGGATAAGATATTGAAAATTTTGAGTAAAGAGTCTAACCTTAACCATGGAGATACTACAGCTAATTTCTTTGATAAAACTGTAATAACTGCTAATGATGGAACTAAATTGCTTGTCAGTGGCAGCACTACTCCTATTAAAGATGAAACAGGTAATGCTGATGGTTTAGTTATAGTATTTAGAAAGTACAGGCTAAATTGATTATTAATTTTATTTTAAATTTATATAATGACCCTAAATAATTATGAGAATATCTTTTAACTCGATTAATGATTCATTAAAAGATATAACTCTTGGAAATATGTTTTAACTGGATTAATGATTCATTAAGGGATATAATTCTCAAAAAACATGTTTTATAAATAGATTAATGATTCATTAGAAGATGTAACTCTCATGAAAATATGTTTTATAAAGAGACTAATATGTGATTTAAAGATGTAATTCGCATATAAAGCTAAATAAATTTTAAATTGAGTATTATACCTGATTAGGAAAATAAAAAGCAGGAAAAAAATAGTTCTAAATTAGTAATACTCGGGTTAATAATACTAATTTTGGTAAAAATAGTTATTTTAGTTTTAAAAATAATTTAAAAGATTAGTTTATCTAATAATATATTATTAATGATTATTACAGTTAATTATTGATTTTAATCGTTCTAAGCTATGGATCAGGGATTTTAAGGAAGAGTATGCAAAACATAAACTATATATATTAATTAAAGAATTATAGTAATATTAGACCAAATTAACATGGTTATTCTTTGGAGGTAAAGTGATGTCAGAGGAAAATGTTGTATACATTGGAAATAAACCCGTAATGAACTATGTTTTAGCTGTCGTAACTCAGATGAACGGCGGAACTTCAGAAGTTATTTTAAAAGCACGTGGAAGAGCCATAAGTAGAGCGGTCGATGTCGCTGAGATTGTAAGAAACAGGTTTATAACTGATGTAGAACTTGGAACTATCGATATATGTACAGAAGAAATCTTAAGCAACGAAGGCGCAGCAACAAACGTTTCAGCTATTGAAATACAACTTACTAAATAGTATTCTAGCTCCAAAAAAGAAACCAGATGGTTTCATTACCCACTCGAAAATCGAAGATTTTCGGTGTCCCAAAAATTTTTTTTATTTTTGAGGATTTTAATTTTAAATTTATTCTATTAAAACTTATTTTAAAGCATAATATTTTTTTTAAAGATTAAAATATTAATTTTAGGTTTATAAAATTAGTATTTAATTTTAGTTTATCATTTAAACATATTCTAATATCTTATTTGAATTTTACAAAATGCTCTGGGTATTGTGCAAATATTATTATTTAAATTATTATGTAATTTTTAATTAAATAAATGGATTTTTTCAAAACAAGTTCAACTAAATTAATCAGCATATTAATGAAGTTATAAACCATGCATATGATAATGGATATGAGCGTTACAATAGGTATAAAAAATTATCTTATGCTTTCCCACCTGAGAATCAAGTTAAATAGAATAAGGAGGCGGTAATTGATGATTCTCTTAATTTTAAAAAGTGATATTTTCCCCCACCATAAGCATAAGAATTTGATCATCTTAAAAAATAATAAAAATAGGACGGAACAGTAGTTCCATCAGCTATTTATTCTTTTTTCTTTCTACGTCCTCTTACAGCCCTAAATCCTATAAGTGCTACTAGTATTACGATTACGATCGCGCTTATGTAATATAAGTAAGTTGAAATTGGGCCTGATTTTTTGTCGTAGTTAAGGGCGTAAATGGATCCATCGGCAGCACCTACAAATATGTTATCTCCGTATATAACGGGGGTGCTGAATGCGGAGTTGAAGAGGTAGTAGCCTGGTGAGTAACTCCAGTCTTCTTTACCGCTGTATTTGTTTAATACATAGGTTGTTCCGCTGGTTGAGCCAACTACAATATTGTCTCCCATGAGTGCAGGGGTTGATTCTACATTACCTGTGTTAACGGACCATTTCACTGTTCCGTCTCTCATGTCAAGGGAGGTTATATTTCCGTTGTCAGACCCTACAAAAAGGCTGTTGTCATTTGGATCAAGTAGTGCTGATGACCTTACGCTGCCGTTAAAGTCATATGACCATTTCACTGATCCATCATGGGTATTCAGTGCGTAGAAGTTACCATTGTCTGTTCCTATGTATAGTGTGCTGTTGTATATTGCCGGGGATGATCTTACTGCATTTCCTGTATCATATTCCCATACTTTGCTGCCGTTTGTATTTACTGCGTACACTTTTCCATCATCTGATCCAAAGAATACTGTGCTGTTGTAAATTGATGGCGATGATTTTACCGCGTTTTGAGTCTGGAACTGCCATTTTAGTGTTCCGTTATCAATATCTAATGCATATAATCTCTGATCATCTGATCCAAAGTACACAGTTTCATTGTCTGCTGCTGGAGATGATTCAATGGAATTTCCTGTTTTGTATTTCCATACAGAATCTCCATTTTTCTTATCTAGGGCATAGAAATAACTGTCCATGGAACCAAAGTACACATTATCTCCTTTTACAACGGAAGAACCTGTTATATTTCCCTGTGTGCCGTAATCCCAAACTTGAGTACCATCACCCACGTTTACAGCATAAAAGTTTCCATCTGTTGAACCAAAGTACAATATCTTGTCTGCAATTGAAGGAGCAGATAATAAAGCCCCTCCTGTTTTAAACAGCCATGTTGCCGGAGTGAAATCTGATGATTCATTTAAATAACCAGTATGATCTAGATTATACTGGAACATCGGCCAATCTGCTGCTGAAGCTGCGGACGCTATTGAGACTGGACCTACTAAAAGACACATTATGGTAAGTCCAATGAATATATTCTTTTTCACGACCATTTTAATTCACCTAATTTATGATTTTATGGTTGGAAACTATAATTGGATTATAGCTTCCTTTAACCTTAGCATTCTTATTGTATTTTATTTATATATCTCTGTTAAATCCTCTAACTCCTAATGCGAAGAACAGTGCTGTAAATCCTAAAAGCACAGCTATATCTATCCATATTGCTCCAACACCTACTCCTTTTAACATTACTGCACGTAGTGCGTCATTTACGTAAGTTAAGGGGAAGATGTAGGCGAGTTTCTGGAATATCCAGGGCATTGTCTCAATTGGATAGAATACTCCTGATACAAACATCATGGGCATTGTAATTGGCATTACCATCTGCATGTAATCTTCCTGTGTGGAAACCCTTGCAGATATCATAACTCCAAAACCTACAAAGCACAATGCTCCAAGTATCAGAACCAGAAGCGTAAGTATCATACTTCCCTTTATTGCAATTCCGAACAGGATTATAGCCGCTCCAATTAATATTAAGGCTCTTACAATTTCTATGGATAATTTGGAAATTATTTTACCTCCAACAACAGTTGCAATACTTGTTGGTGTCATAAATAATCTTGCAAGTTCTCCTCTTTCTCTTTCACCGGCTAAAGCATCTCCCATTCCGAACATACATCCAAACAGGACAGTCATACCGATTACAGCAGGTACCAGGAAGTCAATGTACTTGATATCTCCATACATTTTGTTAATCTGCAGGTTAATGGAATCCATTACGTTCTGGAAATTAATTCCCTGTGGAGCAGCTGCAACCTGGTTAGATTGGACCTGTATATTTGAAGCTGATGCTCCTGATGGTGTTAGATTCATAGTATCTAACTTTTGTAGGCCTATATTGTTGGATATTTGATTAAACAAGGCTTGTGTAGCTGGAACAACCGCGCTTGATGCCATCTGGTCTGATGAATCAACATCAACTACCACGCTCTTGGGCTGCGTACTGCTCATATTGTCGTAATTTGCAGGCAAAATTATGGCAGCCTTAACCTGGCCGTTTTGAACCATCTCTTTTCCTTTATCTGGATCCGTTATTATGTCCTTAACGTCATACAGACTCATCCCCTTAATTGCACTAAGGGTTGCGTCAGTCACCTGGCCGTGACTTTGTTCTACCACAACAACTGGAATATTTTCCAGTGTTCCACCCATACCGTAACCAAAGAGGGTTATCATAATTATGGGAAATAAAAGTATTGAAATTAACCGTGGTGGATGTCTCCATAAGACAAGCAGATCTTTTTTAAACATCCACATAATTTTCTTAGTTTCCACCATCATCTACACCTTCTTCTGCTTCTTGTTTCTTTTTAGAAGTAACTCTCACGAAAACATCTTCTAAGGAAGGATCTTTTGTGGCTATGGAAGTGATATTTCCTCCATGTTCAATTATATCTGATATAACTTCACTTACAGATTCATCTGAATCTTCTATATCCATAGTTATTCTTCCAGAAGCGTGTTCTACTACATCATGGACTATGGATAAATTATTAAGGGTATTAAGCATTTCTTCATTCTTATTGCTAATCATAACACTTAATTCTTTTAAATTAAGGTTATTATTACCCATATTGCCTGTTATGTATTCAACTGCTTTTTTATCATCAGGATCGGTTTCTTCAAGGATTTTTTCCAGGGCTTCAGAAACATTTGGGTCAACTCTTGAGTTTTCTTCTTTAATTTCTTTAATCATGGTGTCCTTAAGTCCTTGAGGGGTATCAAAAGCAGCAAGCTTTCCCTGGCTGACAATTCCCACATCATCACAGAGTAGCTCTACTTCATACATATCGTGAGAACATAATATGATTGTGTGTCCGTTAGAGTTCAGTTCTTCAACTAAATCCCATAAAACTCTTTTTGTTGTAGGATCTAAACCGATTGTAGGTTCGTCTAAGAATAATATCTCTGGCTGGTGTATTAAACTAGCTACTACGGAAGCTTTTTGTTTCATACCTCCTGAAAGCTGCTTTACCAGCTTATTTTCAGCGTATTTAATATCCACCATTTCCATAAGTTCATCAGCTCTGCTTATCTTTAGGTCTTCTGGAAGACCATAAAAATCAGCACAGAGATGCACATTTTCTTTAACTGTAAGGTCACCGTAGAGACTTACCAGTTGAGGAACCATTCCGATTTTTTGTCTAACTTCATTAGGATTTTTTAGAACGTCATGACCTGACACTTTTGCAGTTCCCGATGTTGGAAGTATTAAACATGTAAGCATTTTTATTGTGGTAGTCTTTCCGGCACCATTTGGACCTAAAAATCCAAATATGGTCTTATCTCGGACTCGCATGTTCAGAGCATCGACAGCTAAAAAATCATTATTATACATTTTTGTAAGGTCGAATGTTTCTATAGCGTATTTCATTAATATAACTCCTATTATTCATTATTGTCTTCAACATCTATCATATCTTTAAAGAATTCCACCCATAGGCTTGATTTATTTTTTTTAGCAAATTTTCCCATTTCTCTGAATCTGGAAAGAGCTTCTTCACCTTCTGTGGTTATTTCATAGTACTTTACCTTTCGTTTTCCATGATGCTCCCATGATCCTTTTATCAAGTTATTTTTTTCCAGGTCATGCAGTACTGGGTATATTTTGCTGGCACTGGGCATTTTGGTATTATATGGAGCGGTAGATTCATGAAATTTGGTCATTATTTCATATCCATGCTGTCTTTTTTTGCTAATGAGCCACAGAATCATGGTGTTACCAAAACCTCTCATTAATCCCCTAATAAGTTTCTTTTCGTATTTAGACATACTATTGAAGAGTTCTTTATGCGCTTTCATGCATTTAATTCTTCTTTCTTCATCTAAATCATTTTTTGGGCTAGATTCATTTGAGTTATCCACGTTAGGTGTTCTGTCATCGTCCATCCATTTACCTCCTATACTTCATTTTATGATATATCAAAATTTGATATGTAAGAAAATAATATATCTATTTTGTATATAAAAGTTTTGGATATATCTAAAAATATAATACATTTAGGCTTACCTAAACTTTTCCAGAAATAATGTACATCAATACGTTATATAAATTTTTTGGTAAGCCTAAAAATTGAATTAAAAGGAGGGTAATGACTAATTAGCTACCAGGGCATATTTTATCTAAATATAACTAACAACTATATTTTAATTGAATATAATGGTTACAATAGGTAAATATGAGATTTTAAATCTTAAATAAGTATTAAATTATTTAATTTCTAAATATAATAGTAAGTCATAATAGATGAATAATTATATTAATCCATAGTCTAACAACATTTAAAGATATTGGGAAAACTTTTCAAAAACGTGTTTATAATACGTAATTTTAAGGGGGTTAGTAGAATGAAAATTGGATTTTCAACGCTGGCACTTTTTATGAATTCATTGGAACATTTTTTAGAAACAGCTACAAATGACAGCTTTCAATTAATGGAAATGCTGTGTGAAGGCCCTTACTGGCCTAGAAACATGCTGCTTATGGATAAAAAGGAGCTTGAAATATTTAATTCTTATGATATTTCTGTATTTTTACACGCTCCTACTATAGATCTTAATCCCGCAAGTCTAAATCCTGGAATCCGGGAAGAAACATTGAAACAACTTAATGAAACTGTTGATCTAGCTGTAAAAATTGGTGCAAAGGCTATTACAACACATCCTGGTATGATCAACAGGCTTGAAGATCGGGTAAGGAGCTGGGGGAAAATATACTCAATTGAAACGCTTCAGGAAGCTAATGATTATGCAGAAAGCAGAGGAATTAAGTTTTCAATTGAAAATATGCCTAACCGATATGCATATTTCTGCAACAGCGCTGAAGAACATGAATTCTTTGTTAAAGAGAGCGGCGCTTACGCCACAGTTGATACAGGGCATGCCAACACATCTGAGGATCCAGCATCATTTTTTAAAATGAAAAAAATCGTTTATTATCATTTAAATGATAATGATGGTAAAAAAGACCAGCATTTGGCACTTGGAGAGGGGACTTTTGATTTGAAACTGCTCAATGGGGTCGATAACGGTATCATCGAATTAAATAACTATGAAAATATTTTAAAAAGTAGAGATGTACTTATTTCACTGGATCAAAGTGTTTCTGATGTAAATGCTAAATAATCATAGTTGAAGATGATCATGTTTGAAGGTTTTCAGATAATGATTTCCGTTTTTATCAAATCAATATTCCCTAGATGTAAATTCAAAATAAATTTAAACTTTAAAGAATATATCGGAAGTTGAATATGGATAATTAGGGGTTTAAAATAATAATATTTATCAGGTGGTACCATGGCAAGTGAAGTTTATTTTTCTGATTTTAGATCGAGAAGCAGCAGGGAAAATAAGGTAAGTAAAATAAAAAAGATTTTTAATGCTGCGGGGTTTGCTAATATTTTAGATGAAAGTGATTTAACCGCAATTAAACTTCATTTTGGAGAGAAGGGAAATGATTCTTACATCAACCCAGTTTTTGTAAGGCAAATTGTCGATAAAGTAAAACAAAACGGTGCAAAGCCATTTGTAACTGATACTAACACGCTTTATTTTGGACACAGACACAACTCTGTTGATCACCTTCAAACAGCGATACAGCATGGTTTTGGCTATGCAGTTCTGGATGCCCCTATTATAATTGCAGATGGAATTTTGGGAAATAATGAGACCAAAGTTGAAATTAACAAAAAGCATTTTGGAGAAGTTAAAATTGCTGGAGATATAGAAAAATCTGACAGCATGATTGTAATGTCTCATTTTAAAGGGCACGGCATGAGTGCATTTGGTGGAGCGATAAAAAACCTTGCCATGGGCTGTGCTTCAGCTTTTGGGAAAATAGAACAGCATGGATGTGTTAAACCAATAATAAAAGGTAACTGTATTGCTTGCGGTAAATGTATGTCTGTATGTCCTGAAGACGCCATATACATAGAAAATGAGAAGTCTTTTATAGACTATGATAAATGTATTGGGTGTAATTTCTGTATTGAAGTATGCCCTGATTCAGTTATAGATCTTGATCTTCAGAAGATACCTGAATTTATTGAAAAAATGGTAGAATATGCATATGGGGCTGTTAAAAACAAACAGGACAAAGTATGTTACATTAATTTCCTTATGAACATTACTCCTGATTGTGATTGTGTTCCATGGAGTGATGCTCCAATTGTTCCAAATATAGGGATCCTAGCATCATTNNGTTCCATGGAGTGATGCTCCGATTGTTCCAGATATTGGAATTATTGCATCATTTGATCCAGTTGCAATAGATGCTGCCAGTATTGATCTGGTAAATGAGCAGTGTGGATTTGAAAACTCACTTTTACATCATAACTTCCATAAAGGGGAAGATAAGTTTAAAGGAGTTTATGAGGGCATAGATGGAAAAATTCAGCTTAAATATGGGGAAGAGATAGGACTTGGAAGCGCGGATTACGAGTTAATTAGGATATAATTGAATGTTGGATAGAGCTGAATTAGTCAGCATGTTTTTATAAAAAATTCAAAAATTTAAACTATTTTAAAAAATTTTTAAAGCAGGTGCAGCATGGCATATGATGATAATGATGCATGGGAAACAACTGGCCGTATTGAGACCCTCGTAGATGGAATTTTTGCAATTGCTTTGACTTTACTGGTTTTAAACCTCAGTATTCCTCAGTTAACAAATTCTATGTCTAATATCGCTGTTGAAGACTATTTAATTGGTTTAATACCGGATTTATTTACATATGCCCTGAGTTTTGTCATCCTGGCCATCTTCTGGAGAATAAATCACCAGCAGTTTTACAGGATCAAACGTGCTAACAATGTACTGCTGTGGATAACTGTTATATGGCTTCTATTTGTTGCCCTGGTTCCATTTTCAACCTCACTTATGGGAGGGTACGGTGAGACCCCGGCAGCCAATATATTTTTTAACATTAATCTACTTTTAATTGGGATATTTTCAGGGTTAATATGGTACTATGCAACAAAAAAAGATTTTATAGAAGAATTAAGCCGTGAAAAAATAATTAAACTTAACAAATTAAATTTGATGCTGCCTATTGCGGCATTAATTGCAATTGGGGCCTCTTTCATAATCCCTGCATTCAGTACAGTTACTTATCTGGCTATTCCTCTAATTAAAAGAATAATAAAGGCATAGGTTTGCATTTTCATATAAAAATTAAAAAAGGGTTTTTAAACAGTTTAGCAGGGATATGATACTCAAAATTTGAATAAAAGGGAGTTTAAACCCATTAAAAAAGAATTTACAGGGCTAATTTACGCTTGAATTCACATTTAAAACGCTGCCATTTGAAAGTAAAGCACTGTCATCTGGAATATAATTAATTTCAATTATTACGCCCTTTAACTGGCAGTCCAGAACATGTCCTCCTGATTTTTTATCTTCACTTATGAAGTGGAAATGGTAGTCATTCAGGTTTACGTCACTTGCGTACTCCGGGCACCAGAATCCAACCATAGTTCCGGTAATATTGTTGAAATTAAAAATAGTCTGGTTTTTTAAAGCGGTGGTCAGATCGGGATAAGGTTTATTTTGTTTTGGAGGGCTTCGAGCTTTGACACTATCAAAGGTCCCAATCACCTTAATTGAGTAGAACATATTTTTAGAAGGCACTGTGGTATTTAAAAACTGTTCAAGCTGTGTTAGATTCATACTTGAATTTAAAATAAGTATTTTATCAGTTTTAAACGGCACTGTCATGGCAAATGGAGTGTTTGCAGAATCATTAATAAGATAAACGGTCCCATTTGATTTTATTTGATATATGTTCTCGTTTAATTCTATCATTTCCCCATCTAGGCCATTGAATGTCCCAATTCCGGTATCTCCATGTGATCTTAAATCACCTATGGTCCAGTTCCCGTCAAAATTCCCTGCAGATAATGAATTAAGTGTGGATAATTGGAAAATGGAATTATTATCCTTTATTTGTGGAGAAGCACCATAAACCGCACTTGTTCCTAAAACTAATATCATTAAAATTCCTGTAAATAGATAATATTTCTTTGCCATAGAGATATTTTGTATTAAATGAATTATATATAGTTTCAGTATAATTTTAGATAATTGAATAGTCCTTGAAAATTATAGTGAATGACGTAGCTTTTTAAACTTATAACTTTTAGATATTCGAAAATTATAGCTGATAAATCTTTAGAAAATCGTAGATTTTCGAATGTTCTGATTTGTCGCCTGCAAATCCCTAAAAAATCATAGATTTTTTGGGCCGGCAAAAACTACGTTTTTGTGGCCGAGGAAATTGCATTTCCTCCGGCAAAGAAAAATGCATAGCATTTTTCGCCTGCTCCGATTTTGCGGTTCATGAAATAAAAATTTCCTTCAACATGTGAAAAATTTCATTTTTCACGGTTGAAAATCTTCGATTTTCAAACATCAAAATTGTAAATTTTGACATTAGTCAAAAATATTTGGTCATTCACTTAATGACTTTTACTTAACCGTTTATATCTCTAAAAATCAATATCCAAAATCTCTTTTATATTATCCACAATGACATCTGCAGCGTCGTAAACCATCTGCGGATTTTTCTCTTTTTGCTGCACGGTAAGAATACCGATATCTGCTTCTTTAAGGGCAAGGACATCGTTCACGCTGTTTCCCACCATCATAACGTCATAGTTCCTTTTAAGTCCCTTTACGATTTCCATCTTTTTCCATGAGTCTGCGGTGTCAAAAACGTTTTCTTCAGGGATTCCGATATACCTTGCAAGCGCTTTTAAGGACCCTTTCCGATCTCCGGAGGCTATGAATATGTGAATGTCTCTTTTTTGCAGTTCTTTAACCACATCCCTCACTTCTGGGAATACTCTCCCTCCTGAAGTGACTGTAAATTCAATTTTTCCCTTGTTCAGATTCACTATAAATCCAGATCCGCTGCATACCTGTATATCATAGTTTTTAGCTGTCACTGCCCTTATTGTATCCTGTATATCACTTACTTTAGACTCATCGCCTGTAATGGATTCAATTAATTCCTTTTTTTTGATTTCAACAGTTGAATAGCTTATGTCAATATGGATATCGTTTCTTTTAATGAACTGACATATTCTCTGGTCTGGCTTTGCATTAATTATGCACTTTGAAGGGTCTGTCTGTATAACTACAAGTGCTCTTGCACTGCTGCTGTCTACAATATCCAGCGAACTTACGTTATCAAATATTTTACCTGTTTGAAGGTCTTTCATTGCCCTATATCTTTCAATAAGTGTCCCGGAATTATCGAATACAATCGCTTTCATATTATCAACTGTTATTTGTAGATTATCATTTGATTTTAATTGAATTTTTAATATGAATTTTAATTTAACTAGATAAGTATTGTAAAAAAAATTATTTATCATTATTGTTTGCTGGAATCCATTTTACAATTTTTAACATCTATATGTTTTCTGGGCATTTGTATTGAGGAAATAAATTAGGGCTTTTGGATATTCTGCAAGTTTTAAAATCATTTTTTATTTTATAGTTAGTTAATAATGGATGCAACGTTTTAATAGGTATTTTAATATCTTATTTTTAAAATGTGATATTTATCACAAATTAATAATAAATAAATTTATATCTGTAATAAAATAATATTATTAACCATAGGGATATGGCTCAAAATATTTGCTAGGGTTATAATTAATAATAAAAATTTGGGCTTTTGTATAAACATGTGATATAATTCATAAAAAAGTAATAAAAATATTTGCAAGGTTATATCAACAATGTGATTATAATCACAAATCTGTAATAAAATTTCATTTATTAGTGATTATACTGTTTATTTATCCAGACGGGACGATAAGAAATGAAATTAGAAATGACTATTAGATTTCTTATTTTATTCGTGGCTATTGTGCTATTTATCTTCCCTGTATCTGCAGAGGGTTCTTCAACATCTTCGCAAGCTGTGAGTGTAACTGTACCTGAGACTGCTGCGGTTTCAGTAAATTATGGAGATAGTTCAATAATAACTAGTGGTATTATACCTCTTGATACTACTGAAGTCGCCATTAACAATGTGTACTTCGCAAACCCCTCAAATGTCGATACAGAAATCTGGATTAGGGCGAGTAGTGATCTTGTAGGTGCAAATACAATTGGTTTATATAATCTGAAATATATTATTCCGGGTTTGGGCTCAGCTGGAGTATTAACGGATCAATATATTAAGGTAGGGTGCTTAAAAAAACCAAATAATGAAAGTATCAGTCCGATGGGTGTGGATTTACGTATAAAAATCCCATATGGAACAACTCCTGATACTTACAAAACAACAATTTATTTCACATCCCTTAAAATTTAACTCTGATGCACAGTCGAGATCAAACATCAGATAAAATTAGAAAGTAAGGCGGTATTATCTGTCTTTACTTTCTAATACCTCCTTCAATCCAATATATGTCTTAAATATATCTATACTGTTTTTATATTCAAAATAACTTATGATATTGGTTTTTTATGAAATTTAATGTAATATTAAAAAGTTCTGTCCCTAATCTGGACAATAATAATTACTTTTAATACATAAAATTATAATAATCATAAAATTCAACTATATTATAAAGAAGGAGAGGATATGGTTGGAAATTAGAGTTAAAATTGAAGATGAGAAAGCATCAACCATTCGAAATTTACTGAATAATGGTTTAAGAGGTGAATACGCTTTACAGTCTGTAACTGAGGATAAAGGAAAAGGAGAGTTTATTTTTCAATATAAGAAGATGAAATAACTATAAATTTTGGACCTAGCTTAAGATCTACACTATTTCTATCTACTTAAACCAGCAGTGAATATTTTCTAAAGAAGTTTAATTATACTTTCTATGTTTTTAGAACAGATTTATCTGGGAAAAAATGAAATAGATGCCCAGCAAAACAAGGAATGCTCCACAAATTACCATCACTGATTTATAGGTTTTATCATTCATAAATTTTGATCCTCTGCTTGATGCGAACGAGATTATGCTGAACCATGAAAGATCAGCTAACCAGTGGCCAATTGAAAATGCTAAAAGGCCAATAATCCCTGCAAGAGCTAATCCTTTAAACATGAAAGCAAGGCCAATTGTACCCCACCAGATAAAAAAATAGGGGTTTGAAATACTTGTTATAACTCCTTTAAGGAAAGATCCGTATTTTTGAGTTTTGTTTTCCTCAGTTTTGATATTTGACAACGTGGTGTTTGATCTAGATGTATTATATCCCATAAAAATGAGAACAATGCCTCCAAATATTCCAATGATAAAGGCTGCAGTTTGCGAACCTAAAATCTGGCCTAAACCTGCCAGAATGACAATCATCATTAGTATTTCTGCCATTATGTGGCCTAGAACAACCCGAGGCCCTGCTATAAATCCTTTTTTAACAGAGTCAGAAACTGTTACAGTAAACATGGGCCCGGGAACTAATGCACCGGATAATCCAACTCCAAATGAAGTTAATGCAAATAAAACAATTTCAATCAATTAAATCACTGAAATGGGTGTTGGTCCTTTTGTTAGTTGAGTTTGAAAATTAATGATTTTCTAACTTAAATACTACTATTAATATTGAATTTACACTCACATAAAAACTCCAGTATAATAAAAGATCAACACCCAAAAATAGATAAAAAATGGATTTAGTTAATTTTCATTTAATACTTTCATTATCTCGGATAAATGATAATTAATGACTTTCATCTGGTCTTCATTTAATGGCCGGGTCCGTGTCAAATACCTAAAACGTTCGAAAACATGTCCCATTTTGTTAATTAGTTCGTTTATATAAATTTTCTCTTCGAACATTTCATCACCAGTCTTACTTTGTTTTTAATGCTGATAAATTTAACTATGAATTTCTAAGGGCTGGCTCATGATTAATTTTTACACCCGAAATTTTACTTATTTATGGAGTTAATCTTCTGTATTTTTTCCAGATCTTGAATTAGGGGATATTCGCTTTAAAAAAATGAAAAAATTATTCTAAGAAGTTCATCTTTTGGCCGATGCCTTTTTGAAGAGCTTTTTCATATACATTCCATGCAGTAACTATGTCCTGAACTGCAAGTCCTGTTGAATCAAATACTGTAATTTCTTCGTCTGAGGTTCTACCTGGAATTGAACCTGTTATTACATCTCCAATTTTACCATGGATGTCGCTTTGTCTTACAATACCTTCCTGAACTGGAATATTAATTTCACCACTGTGGCTGGCCTGATCCCAACAATCGATTATAATTTTGGATTTTTGGAGTATGTGGCTGTCTAATTCCTGCTTACCGGGGGCATCAGCTCCCATTGCGTTAATATGAGTTCCTGGACTTATCCATTTTGATTTAACAACAGGTTCTCTTGCAGGTGTTGTAGTTAACAGCACATCAGCGCCTTGTACAGCTTCTTTTATAGTATCCACTGATTTAACAGGAATTCCATATTTTTCAGAGGCTCTTTGAGCAAATATATCCCTTGTTTCACATGTTCTGCATGAAACCCGTACCTCTTTAATGTCCGTTACTTCCATTATAGCTTCAAGTCCAGTTAATGCCTGAACTCCAGCCCCCACAAGGCCTAAAACCTCGGAATTATCTCTTGCGAGGTATTTTGTAGCAACACCTGCTGCAGCCCCAGTTCTCATATCTGTAATCCATGTTCCGTCCATTACAGAAACTGGAAAACCTGTTTTAGGGTCTACAAGCTCGATCATTGCCATAACTGTTGGCAGGCCGTATTTTCTAGGGTTGTCTGGATGTACATTTACATTTTTAACTCCGGATTCATTCAGCCCCCTGACAAAACAGGGCATTATTCTGAGGTCTCCCCTGAACTTTTTATAAAATATGTATTCTTTGGGAGGCATCTGGACTTTACGCTCCGCATGAAACTTATATGCAGTTTCGACATTTTCAATAATCTCTTTCATAGTTGTGAGTTCTTTTACCTGGCTTTGATTTAGAAGTATTGTCTCTTGCATAAGTACACCTCTTATAATTATGTACTCTTTTGTTGTTATAACTTCTTAAACTTAGCGATTTGTGTATAAAATATCATGTTTTGTGAACTAAATGTATAACGCGCATAATTTTGGATTTATAAATAAAAAATCAAATATGAGTGGTAACACAGTGCTCCTCGTGTTTAATTGGTTTTCTTGGTATAAACAAAGAGCAAATTAACCCTATAATCAGCAGCAAAGTGACCACGCCAAATGCGTCTCTCATGGCATTCGCCTTTTGATGGTCTCCAGTTACTCCAGTCCCTCTTATAATCGGCATATTCACTGCATTTACTTTTTCAAACCATCCATGACTATTATTTCCATAAGAATTACTTACGGGCAAATCGTACATAGATCCCCCTCCTAAAGCACCAAAACTTCCGAGTATTAATATTACTCCAAGAACAGCTGTTCCAAGTGAAGAACCAAGGTTAATTCCAGTATTCAGGATTCCTGACGCGTCGGGCTGTTGATCCTCCCGGGCAGTTGCAAAAATGATATTTGCTGAGTGGGGGAAGACAATTCCCATCCCAATTCCAAGGAACAACACGCCGGGAATCATGTCAATAACGGTTGTGGAGGGACTGAAAATAAGGCTCAAATATATACTTCCGGCTAAAGATGCTAAAAATCCAATTGCAAGTATATAACGCGGTTGTATTCTTGTTGAGACCTTACCTGCTGTAAACGACATTGTGAAAATGCCTATGCTCATCGGTATCAGGGTTAAACCAGTTACTAATGGATTGGTACCTAGAACTCCCTGTAAAAATACTGGAATAACGAAAGTTACTCCTCCAATGGTAAAATTCATTATCAATCTTGTTATATTCCCTAAAGTAAAAGATCGATCTTTAAAAAGTGTAATATCAAGTAAAGGCATCTTATTCAATTTTATTCTTCTTATTTGGGTTAAATAGAATATAATCAGGAGGATTATTCCTATTACAATGAAATAAATGGCAATATTCCATGTTGAAGGGCTGTTAAGTAGCAATACTCCTACAACCAGTAGAAATATACCCAGTGAAGAATTTATCGCACCTAAAAAATCTATATCGCGCCATTTTATAACTGCTGGGAATACATCGATCTCTTTTGAAAACAGGAGTATTGCAATGATTATAACTAATTCAAGTGCAAAAGCATAACGCCATGTGTAGTATGTGGTTAAAAATCCACCTATAATTGGCCCAATGGTCCCAGCTCCTGAAGCCATGGAACTTATTATACCAAGTGCAAATGCCCTTTTCTCTCCTCCATAGGTCCCGGAGATTATGGAAGTCGTGGCAGGCATCATGAGTGCAGCCCCTACTCCTTCAAGTATTGACCAACCTAGTAGAAGCATAGCGCTGTTTATACTTAAAGCTGCAACTATTGTACCTACTCCATAANNTGCACCCATAAGGAATGTTTTTCTCCTTCCGAAAACATCCTGCAGCTTCCCTCCAAAAAGCATTAATGACGCCATAACCAGGGAATAAATCGCGATTATGGCCTGGATGGTCTGAATACTGGTATTCAAATCTCTTATTAAGGTATAAATTGCTACATTCAAAAATGTTTTATCTATAACTATGGTAAAAACAGATAAAGTAACAATTATAAGCGTTAACCATCCATTTTTTGATTTTTCCGCCACTATAAATGTCCTCCGGGATTTAAGTAGAATAATTGAAGTTAAAATATTATACAGTTTAAGCAGCACGCTTTGCATAATCCCTATTATTTTTGTTTTTCATTTGATTAATTTTTATACATTAAAAAAGAGAATATTTGTTTAAATAGGTCTAAAAACGTATATTGGGCTTTTTATATTATTTAAAATATTATACTGATTAAAACTATGTTAATATGAAAAAATAAGGGTGTAAATGGTGCATTTATAAATATCATTAAATCACAAACTATTTTTTTAAATAAATTTAAATTTGTTTTAAAATAAATCAATATCTAACTGAATTTTAAGTCAATGATATAGATTTCCATGTTTAAAGGGTATTTAAATGAATTCCAATCTAAATAAGCGCTTTTGGGAAGTGGACTCCTTGCGGGGACTTGCTATAGTAATGATGGTAGTGTTCCATTTCATATTTGACCTTAATTATTTTGGAATTTACAGTTTTGATATACATTCTGGATTTTTATGGTGGTTTGCGCGTATAACTGCATCTATGTTCATTTTATTAGTTGGAGTGTCTTTAAGCATTAGTTATGCAAGAACAACCCTTTTAAATAGAAATATAACCGAAAGAGATCTTTTTTTGAAGTATTTAAAAAGAGGACTTAAAATATTCTCCTACGGGCTTCTAATTACCGCTGCTACCTACATTTTTATTGGAGATGGATTCATCGTATTTGGAATTCTCCATTTTATAGGAATAGCTATCATTCTGGAATATGTTTTTATAAAACGTAAATACATTAACCTGTTTCTAGGATTAGTATTTATTGCAGCAGGAATTTTCCTAATGAATTTTAGATTTAATTTCTATGGTCTTTTATGGCTAGGATTCACTCCAAATAACTTTTACACCGTGGACTATTTCCCACTGCTCCCATGGTTAGGGGTAGTTTCCTTTGGAATATTTCTTGGAAATACCCTCTATAAAAAATATGTAAGGCAGTTTAAACTGCCTGATCTGTCCAGTAATTTGATTGTGAAGATATCAAGCTTTTTAGGAAAGCATTCGCTGCTTATTTATCTAATTCACCAGCCGATAATAATTTTGCTGCTGTTTCTTCTGGGGTTTATAGATTTCAGTTATTTTTTCCATTTTAGTTAAATGATGGTTTCTAAATAGCTTAAAGACCTTTAATATGGATATGTTAATATATATCTTGAATAATCATGTTTTAGCTGTTGCAGGACTGCTGATTGGTACAGAAGATTTTTTATAGCTGTTTAATGTTATTTTGCCGATATATTTTTTGGAGGGAATCCTTGGTAATGTACTTGCATATATTTTATGGCCTCTAAAGATGATATTATCTGGTTTCCCTCTGTATCGTTTAATTAGCTTTCCTCCATCGTAAGATGCCCATATATTGACTTCAGTTGAATTATGGATATTCTGGACTTTGTAGGTAATTATATCGCGTCTGTTAACTCCATATCTATCTGTGCCTGCTAAATGTATTGCAGATGATACCGAATTGGACTTTTTAGAGATAGTTCCCTGTCTATAATATGTAGGGTTGTTAGGCACGCTTACGTATTCTCCATCTTTCATTTTAAAGAGTTTAGTTTTGGAACGCCCATAATTGTAGGTGACCAGACCGACGTTGCCTGAAGGGTCCTTAATAAGAAAATGTCCGAGTCCTTCTTTCCTAAGCAGCACATAAGCGCTTTTTATATCTGATTTTTTTATATATCCCCTTACGGAAGCATGTCCAGCAATGCTTTCAAGCTTCTGAGTTATCCAGACAATGTCAGGACCACCACTTGAAACTATCCACCCATTCCTGGTGATAATAGTATGAAAAAAGTATCCATTAGTTGTTTTATATTCTTTAACTGCTTCTTTTCCATACCACTTTGTTTTTATGATATGGAGATTTGCAGCGTATGTTGAATCTCTTCTATATGAGAATACGTCTACTCCTTTTTTAACATGCACTAAAACGGAACAACACCCGCTATTTGTTTTGATAGTTTTGGAAGCTTTTTTAATCCCTGTGGAATTAGCATTAAAATTAGTTTCACTTGTTAAGTGGTTATTGTAGATTGTATTGTTATCTAAATTAAATGAGTCATTATTGCCTGCAGCGGCAGCAGTTCCGATTAAAAATAAAAAGGATGCAAATAGAACAGTTACAAGAATTATTTCTTGCAATTTCAAAATTTTATTTACCCCCACGTAATTTTCAATAATTACAGTACATATTATATTAAAACTTTGTAATAAAATGATCTGTTTTTATAGGGGAGATTTAAAGCTCTTGTTACATTAAATATAATTTTTTATTAATTTTATTGGCATTATATGTTCTTTTAGAAATGTATGATGTATAAAATATATAAAAATAAATTTAATAATTAAATAAGAAGATTTGGAGCTTTATATATGTTAAAGAATAGATATATGATCTGATTATTATATTGTGAACTTAAATTAAATTATCTAAAAATAGCAAATTCTTCTAATGCCGGGATTTTATGGAAATTTCATATATTTTAATATGTTTTAAAATTAAATTTGGAAGGTATTAATTTTAATTCAATGATTTAAATTTTTATATCAGCAACTGATATTTATTATAACTGAGATAACTAAGATAGTATATTTGATTTAAGATAATTATTTTATTATTAAACAGTAAGGTGTGGCCATGAGTCTTTTAAATAAAGAACGTTCAATTAAAAATCATGAAATAACAGCTTTAGAAAATGTAGAAAGCTTTTTAAAAACGATAAAAAAGAAAAATGACAGCATAAACGCTTTTTTAGAAATAAAAGAAGATGAAGCTATTCAGGCAGCGGAAAAAATCGATTCTAAGATTGAAAAAGGCGTTGAAGTAGGAAAACTTGCAGGGCTTGCTGTTGGGATAAAAAGCAACATCAACATTGAAGATTTTAAGATCACAGCAGCTTCAAAAACACTTGAAAACTACATTGGAAGTTATAATGCCACTGTTGTAAACCGAATAAAAGAACAGGACGGTATAATTCTTGGTGTAACCAACATGGATGAGTTTGCAGCTGGAAGCTCCACTGAGACATCCTGTTTTGGATACACTGAAAACCCTGCCGCACCTGGAAGAATTCCGGGAGGTTCAAGTGGGGGAAGTGCAGCCGCAGTTGCAGCGGAAATGTGTGATCTCTCTTTAGGATCAGATACTGGTGGATCCATAAGAAATCCTGCATCTCACTGTGGAGTTATGGGATTTAAACCGACTTATGGTGTAGTTTCAAGACAGGGATTACTTGACCTTGCAATGAGTCTTGACCAAATCGGACCTTTTGCTCAAGACGCTGGTGGAATTGCTTTAATGCTCGATACAATTGCAGGATATGACCCTATCGAATGCACAAGCCTTAAGGATACTCCTGATTTTGAAGGTATAACTGAAAAGTCACAGGATGCCCTCAAAGGAATGAAGGTGGGTGTAGTAAAAGACTTCTTCGATGTTTCTGATGACAAGATAGTCAATATAATTGAAGGAAGGATCGATAAAATGACAGAGGCAGGGGCTGAAGTAGTAGAATTAAGCTTCGACTATATTGATTTATGTCTACCTACTTACTACCTCATAAACTATGTTGAATTTTTCTCTGCAACAAGAAAATACGACGGCCGAAAATATGGTTACCGAATTGAAGATGTATGTGGAGATGAAGTATTAAGGAGAATTCACATAGGTTCATACATCAGCCAGAAAGAATACAGTGGAAAATACTATAAAAAGGCACTACAGGCAAGATCATTAATTAGGAAAGAAATAACCAAGCTTCTCGGCGGTGTAGATGTCATAGTAGGTCCAACAGTTCCAAAACTTCCTCATAAACTCGGTGAATCGTTAGATACAATGGAAATGTATGCTTATGATGTCCTGACAGTTATAGCAAACCTTGCAGGAATTCCGGCAGCAAGCATGAAGGCTGGAGAAGTTGATGGAATACCAGTTGGACTTCAGATCCAGGGAAAACCATTAGATGACGCTAAAATTGTTCAGGTAATGGCAGGACTTGAAGAATTAGATTGAGATTAATATATAATTTGATAACTGTAAATATCTACAGTTATATTTATTTTTATTTAATTATAATGCTTTTTTAGTGTTATATTCTTAATTCGGTGCTGTTTTTAATTTAAATAACGAAACTATTTATACTTAAAAAATAAATAGACATTAAACACTTTTATTCCGATTAATCTGGGTTTATGAACATAAAATACAAAGTATTTATGAAATCTGGGGAAATAATATGGGAAATTTACTTTTAAACCAGTATGAAAAGCCTAAGGGGACTCATTACAAAATATTTGGGCTTAGCTGGGCAGGATGGGTTTTTGATTTTTATGATTTAATCTTATTCACTTTCCTGATTGTTCCAATAGGTATAGAACTGCACCTTTCAACTATAATGCTTTCATATGCCTTGAGTGCATCTATTCTAGCCGCCGCTGCAGGTGGCGTGATATTTGGAGTTTTATCAGATAAATACGGCCGAAAAAAAGTGCTCCAGTTAACAATAATTATATACAGTATTGGTGCATTTCTCTGTGCATTTTCAACGAGTTTAGAGACTTTAATACTTTTTAGAATCATTACGGGACTTGGTGTAGGTGGTGAATGGGCCACAGGCCAAACTTATGTTAATGAAACATTTCCTGCTAAGATTAGAGGTAGATTTGGTGCATTTCTACAGACTGGAAACCCAGTAGGGTTAATTTTAGCCGCACTTGTTGGAGGATTAGTTGCTCCTGTAATAGGATGGAGGGAAGCTTTTCTTATTTCAGTCATACCTGCACTAATTGTCATTGTAATTAGAAGGAAAATCCCTGAATCTGACTTATGGCTTAAAAATAAGAAGGATGCTAGTAAAAATGCAGCAAAATCGTTCAAAATTAAAAGTAATGAGTTCATTTCATTATTTTTAAAACCTTACCGTAAAACATTCTTAATGGCACTACTACTTGCAATATTGGGCAGTTCTGCTTACTGGTTTACTTATTCATGGCTACCAACTTATCTGCAGGCACAGAATCTTTCTATATCTACCTCTGCGATGTGGATAATAGTAAATCAGGTAGGGGGAATCATAGGACTTTTATCATTTGGATATATTGCAGATCGATTTGGCAGAAGACCTGCATTTTCATCTTTTGCCTTTGCAATGGCGGTGGGACTGGTAATGATTACAATTTTTTGGGGTAATATTGCAGCATATCCTCCTTTAATATTCATTTTTATGTTTGTTATAGGCATAGGAACAGGGATTTACGGTGGCTTTGGTCCTTTAGTCTCTGAATTGTTCCCAACAGAAATAAGGAGCACTGCGATGGGATCTAGTTTTAACCTGGCCAGAGGAACACAATTTTTAACTCCAGTCTTAATCGCGTTTATTGGGGCACAGTACGGTCTTGGAAGCGGAATATTCATTGGATCGATTTTCGCGTTAAGTGTCGCGTTATTTATATGGGCATTTCCAGAAACAAGGGCAATTGAACTGAAAAAACTGGAAAAAGACAATAATTAAGCACTATTTTAAATTTATAGGGATCATTTAGTTTTTTGGATATGAAAACTGTATACAATACTAATAAAAATCAAACAAAAATAGATTAATATGGTAATGTGCGTTAAATTAATCTAATAACAATGTGTTTTGATATAATAGGGGCAAAAATGTCATATGAATAAAAGGGGAGAAATGGATGTTTTGTATAAAATGCGGAACTGAAAATCCAGAAAATGCTAAATTCTGTAAGAAATGTGGTGAAAGTTTATCTAGTGTTCAAATTAGTAGTAATAATCACATAATAAAACCTTCAGAGAGTATTATTAAAAGAATAAGTTGGAAAGGGATAATTATTGGATTTATATTACTTAAATTGACAGATTATTTAATAGGATCATATGAATTTTCCTTTTCTATGATGGCGGGTTATTTGATAATGCTAGTGATTGCAGGAATTATACCTGGTTATATAAAAGGTATGCCCTATAAAAATGGTATTCTAAATGGATATGTGATAGGATTAGTATTTACTATTTGGATATCAATTCCAGGAATGCAAGAGGTATTAAGCGGCACATCATCATTTATTGAATATATTGTAATTTCAATCATTATTTTGATGATATTTACTCCTTTTGGAATATTTGGGGGAATTTTAGGGGTTTTCATAAAAAAGAGATGGAAATATGACCAAAAGGAGGAGTCATATGGGTTTAGATAATAATACTGGTAACAAATTCTTAATTTGCAGTGAATGTGGTAAAATTCATGAAGATAAACATGAAACAAATTTATGTGAATGTGGGGGAAATTTAAAGACTATTGATGGACTTATTCACAAAAATAATGACAATTTAGATATAATAAAGAATAAAATAATGATTTGTAGAAAATGTGGATTTCAAAATCCAGCTGATGCTTCATTTTGCATTGAATGTGGTGGTAATTTAAAGGAATCTGAAATGGAAAAGAGTTTACAAATAGAAGCAACTGAAACAGGGCCAAACATAAAGGATAATCCGGGATTTTGTAAAAAATGCAGATTTCAGAATCCTGTTAATGCAGTATTCTGTAGTGAGTGTGGTCAAAAATTAGAGGAGGGGATTAAACAAGAAACTCTAATTAAAGAGGATATAAACACTAAATGCCCATATTGTAGTGAAGAAATTAAATCAGAAGCTATTAAGTGTAAACATTGCGGAGAATGGTTAACAAGGAGACCAGGTACTCCAAAAAGCGTAGATTTAGAATATTCCTATGGATTGCCGATTCTTCACATTATACTTTTCAATATTTTTACGTTTGGTTTATATACTATTTATTGGTTTTATAGGAATTGGAAACATTTAAAAGCCCATAAAAATCTTGACATAAGCCCTGGTTTAAGAACAGTGGGTCTTTTTGTTCCAATACTTGGTATAATTATGATATATGAACAATTTATGGATATTAAAAATTTTGCAGAAGAAACTGGGACTGAAACATACTCATCGCCAGGACTGCTAACTTTAGGTTTTATTGTCTTTAATTTTTTAACAGTACTATTGCCTGACTTTTGGTTTATAATAACATTGGCACTTGTTCTTTCAATAACAATTTACGTACAAACTTATCTTAATAAATACTGGCTCCAAGAACAGGCAGGAATTCCATTGAAAAAAGGATTTTCCAGCACTGAAATTATTTTAATGATAATATCTGGTGTGTTCATAGGTTTTATAATTTTGGGGTTGCTTTCTGGATAAATTATGAATAGTGAATAAGGTTAAAACAAATTTTCCAAAACATTTATCAAACTAGTTTACAAACATAGCAAAAGATGAAAAAAATTGGTATTGTATATGTAAAAGGTTCTCTACCTCTTTTTGAGGACTTTGGTAAATTACCAACTCATATAGTAAAAGAAAACGGTCTGGTCAATGGTAAAAAGGCCAGTGATGTACTTGACGGGCTTATAATACCTGGCGGGAGCATAATTGAATCGCAGAGCGTTGGAGAAGATCTCAAAAATGAAATCATGAAAATAAACCATGATGGAAAATTCATTTTTGGAATGTGTTCTGGCTTCCAGCTGCTTGCAAATAAGACAGACATTGGGAGACGTTCGCCGTGCCCTATTGAAAGGGAAGGCCTTGGAATTCTGGATGTATCGTTCCGCCCCATGATCGGAACAGACAGAGTTGAAGCTGAAATACTTGACGATTCATTTTTAACTAAGGACATAGTTGGGGAGACTGTTACAGGTTTTCACTGCCATACTTACGGGTTAATTGAAGGAGATGCAACTCCTCTTTTTTTAAGCACTGTAAAAAGGACAGATTATCGGGATAACCCTCGCAAAATATTATCTGGAGCTAAAAATGATGAAGGGAATGTTATCGGTACAATGGTTCACGGGTGCCTCGATGAAAATGAAGCACTCCAAAATAACATTCTTGAATTTATAGGTGCAGCTGAAAAAGATATTTTAGAGATTAAAGAAAAGAATAGGGAGCTTTCAAAGAAAATTAAAAGTGAAATAGGCGTAGATACAAATATCAAAGCTAAATCAATAAATTCTCCAGTAAATTCATCTAATCCTGGACTTCCAAAGGTTCTAATGATGGTAGGTACAGGTTCAGATTCTGGAAAAACATTCCTAACAACAGGAATAGTGGGGACTTTACGAAAAAGAGGTTACAGAGTTTGTGTATTAAAAGTAGGCCCGGATATAAGGGATTTAGTGCCATCACTCTACTTGAATAAAGAAAACATGGAAAAATTCTCATCCATTCAAATAGGTAATCTTGGATGGATGGGCTTAGAAAATGTTCTTAAGAATTTAAAAAATCAAAATTATGACATTGTTTTAATTGAAGGGGTTATGAGTGCATTTACTGGGCTGTTAAATGAAAAAACTCCATTTTCATCGGCCGAAATTGCAAAAGCTGCAAATATTCCAGTTATCATGGTTTCATCATGCAGTAAAGGTGGAATTGAAACTGCAGCGGTGGATATCGTGGGCCACATAGGCATAATGGACAAACTTGGAATTCAGACAAGTGGTGTTATCTTAAACAGAGTTTATGATAAATCTATTTCAAAAGTTGCATCTTCTTACATAACTAAAATAACAGGCAAGAGTGTTATATCTGAAGTTCCGAAGGTCAAAATGACAGAAAGGGGTAATACTCCGGAAGTAGAAATTAAACTGGAAGAATTCTGCTTAAATGCTATTAAAACAGTTGAAAAACATTTAAATGCGGATCAGATCCTTAAAATGGCTAAAATTCCTAATTTTACAGGATATCTGTCTTATGAGGATATAGTTTCTAATTTTAAATAATTCATGGATCTAGAGGAGTTCTGTTAACTTTGTTTAAAACCGGCAAAAATTTAAAAAATTTTTGTGGCCCCAAAATTCTTCGAATTTTGAGGGAATAAAATAAAATGGTTTATAATTAATTCATGAATTTTTAGATATATTCTGTATTTTTTCCATCAACTCTTCATTCTGGTCAATTAGTGATTCTATCTCTGAACTGTTGTTGTTTATCTCATTTTTAGTGGAATTAATTCCATGTTTTGCTGTTTCATGTACCTCTTGTAAGTTCTTTATTTTTTCATTGAGACTGGAGTTTTGGTTAATTAGTGATTCTATCTCTGAAATGTTGCTATTTATTTGATTTATTGAGTTAATATACTGTATTTTAATTTCATTTTTCATTGAATTTTTTATTTCTGTTCTGGGGTCTCTATTTCGTGGTGTGTGTTCTTTATTCAGGTCATCATATATTTTTTCTATATCCTTTTGAAGATCCTCGTTTTGAGTAAATAAGGAATGTATTTTTTTTAGACCGGTTACAATGGTGCTGCTGTTTTGGTTTGATGTTTGTGGATGTTTTGTTTGCAGTTGTTCATGGTTTATACTGGTTGAATTAGCAGCAAATACTGGTAAAGTACCAACCAGAGTAAGTAAACATATTAACGCAATTTTTTTTGCAATATTTTTACCTTTATCACCTCCTCTTGATTTAACTTCATCTTAATCTAAGGAAATTAAAAAATAAATATTTATTTCCGATTTACACCCAAATTTTTACCAAATGAGCCCCTAAATAGGACCAAATCAAAAATAGGCTATGATTAATAATGTAAATTTAAAATAAATTGGATAATAATATTTAAAAGATGATGATGGCCTAGAGTCTGTGCATGCCCTTCAATTTTTGAATGAAATTTAAAATCTAAGGGATATTTGCATTAATGATGTATTTTTAAGGGATTCATTAAACGAAAAATAGAATTCAATATTTTTAAAAATGAAAAATCAGTTAAAGGCGTATGCCTTTAAAAATTAATTAACTTATTTCTGGCTTTCTTTAAATTCGTGGTATGCTTTTATGACTTCATCCCCGTTTAAAAAGATGAATCCTTTTTCTTCAGCGTATTTTTTGACTTTATCTGTGGTCATGGAACCGCCGGTTTCGTCGTCCATCATTTCACAGCAGACAGCTACTGGTGTAGTTCCAGCCATTTCTGCAAGAGCTATGCTTATTTCAGTATGGCCCTGTCTTTTAAGCACGTGTCCTTCAGTAGCTCTGAGTAATGTAACATGTCCTGGGGCCCTGAAGTTCTTTCCAAAATTATCGTAATCGTCATTTTTACATAGAAGGGCTAATTCTTTTATGGTACATGCCCTGTCGCTATCTGTTATGCCTGTGAATGTTTTCCTGTGGTTTACTGTTATGGAAAAAGCTGATTTTTCATCGTATGGTATGTCATTTGGCGATAATTCGCCAAGTACAGGGTATTTTTCAGTTGCAGCGTCCATTATGTCTGTCATGAATGGAATTCCAAGTTTATCTGAAACTTCTGCTGAAAGAGGGACACAAACTAGACCTCCTGCATCATTCCTGATGGTTGTCATGTGTTGGGTGGTCATGTGTTCAGCTGCAATGATCATATCGGTTTCCCTTTCCCTGTTATCATTGTCAAATATTAAGACGATTTTTCCGTCTTTAAATGCTTTAATTGCGTCTTCTATCATTTGGTGGTAACTCCTTTTTTAATTATTTTATAAATTTAATAAGTCGATATAGAATACATCATATATCTTATAATTAATAGTTTGGGTAAACAAAAACATAAATCAAAATTTAGTATCTAAGGGTAATTTCAACAGAATCGCCATCTTTAAGTCCTATGGTATCTTTGAGCTTTTTAGAAGTTATAAATTCAAGAATATTTTCTTTATGGGTAGTTTTTTTTGGAAAAACAATTGCTCCTTCTATTTTATCGTTTAAGGTGGCGTGTATAAGTAGAACATCTCCAAAATTCTCTTTACCTTCAATGATTACGGNNTGATTTTCAGCTTATCTTCATCGATACTGTGGATTGTATCGATTTCATCTTCACTTATTTTTATATTTAAAGTACCTGGAAATGGGCTGAAATTGAGCTGTTTTTCAAATTGAGCTTTGTATACGGGTAGGGACATAAAATAGGCCCCTTTTCCTTGTCCTGAAGTTACAATTCCTTTAATATCCATTTAAATCACGTTTTTACGTTATTTTGATATTGCTGATATTTTGTGTGTTATTTAATATGGCCTTTAGTTTATATCTAAATTCCATATGGTCATTAGATTGTTAGCAATAATACACTTAAAAGTTCCTCATTAAAATTAATAAATTAAATAAACATTGATTTTTTTTCTATTTATATTTCCTGATCTAATTTTGAGTTTAAGATATCAGATAAATTTTTTTTAATATCAGCTCCCAAAGAAATAGATCTATCTTTAATTTCAGATATGCATGTTTTGAGTAGTGAATATCAAGATTTAAAGGTGATATTAAAAGGGAAAATGGATGATAACAGAATAGTATATCTATTAATAAAAAAGGGGAACTTTTTTGTTTAATTATTAAATATACAGCATCTAATTCCAGTATAACAATATAATTTTAAGGATTTAAAAAAAATTTAGAGGGTGTATTCTTTTGGAGGTTCGCCTGAGAAATCAGCAATTATTGCTTTTACTTCATCAAGATATAAAATCTCAAAAGTTGGATTAGATGCTGTCTGATATTGTGATTTTACAATCTCGCTACTTTCAATTATTGCTTTTTTAATTTCCATATCATCAGAAAATACAACTTTACCGCTGAGCCTTATCCATGCAAATTCGGGGCTGGCAGTTGTAATTTCAACATAAGGATTATTTTTAATCTGTTGGTAAACCGGTTTTTGGTTGCTTGTGCAGAAATATAGTTTTCCTTCACTTTCAAGCATGAACATGAACGGTCTAACCTTAGGTTTACTGTCTAAGCCTGCGGTTGCAATATATTGTACTGGATTTTCTTTTAAAAATTTCACTACTTCATTCANNTAACTGTAGAAAATAAAGTATATATAACGCTTGTATCCAACAGTAAAGCAGGTATCCACTGGTAAAGTTAAATATTTAAACATACACTGAACACAGTTATGGTGATAAAATGAGTAAATTACAGTACCCTGAAGGATTTGATGAAATAGCCTGCCCTGCTGAGAAAACAATTGCATTAATTGGAAATAAATGGACATTACTGATTATAAGAGACCTTTTAATGGCAGATCAGCCTCTTAGATACAATGAATTGGCAAAATCCTTGAAAAAGATTAGTTCCAGAACATTATCAAATAAATTAAAAAATATGGTAAATTATGGGATAATTGAAAAACATATCATTGACGATTCGCCTATAAAAGTAGAATACTCTTTAACTGAAAAAGGCAAAGAATTATCTAAAGTAACTCAACCTATGGTGGAATGGAGTGAGCGTTGGCACAATAGTGAATGCATTCAAACAGATTAGAGTTTATTTGAAGTTTTCATGAAATTATAATTAAAATTCAAAACTAATCATTTAATTTTATATTTCATGGTATTTGTAGCTAAAATATGGGCCTGTCTTATCGGCTCTGGCATTTTAAATATAGATGTTTCCATTACAATGCTAACTGCGGTTTTTAAAGATATTTTATGCCCGATACTAATGCATTTTTGTTCATCACATGCGCCCACAGATTTATTCATAAATTCTACGGTTTTCAGTGAATTAATATCTGTATATTTGTAGTTTCCTTTAATTAACCTTTTGGCGACTCCAATTGTGGGCACATCCATGAGGAGCCCAACATGGGAAGCAAGACCAAAACTTCTAGGATGCATTATGCCGTGCCCATTCACCATCAAAACATCAAAATCGCTATTTAATTTTTTTAAAACAGAAACTACAGCATCAGCTTCTCTGAATCCTAAAAATCCAGAAATATAAGGAAATAAAAGTTCAACTTCAATGGTTTTTGCATCTATGACCTTCAGATCATCAAGATCAATTACAACCGCAGCTGCAGCTGCAGAATTATCTTTTTGGAATGATACATCTGCTCCTGCAACTGTTTGGAGCTTCTCAAAGCTGTCTTCTTCTATTACCTTTTTTGATAGGTTGTACTGAATTTCTGCAAGCTTTTGGGTGAGGTTATACATAATGGTTAAAAATAAAAAATAAAGGGGCTATTCTTTAATTGTACAGGTTATAGTACAGAATACCGGCCCTCTTACATCTATGGCTTTATTTTTACTTGTTATGTAGTTTAAAGCCACATCTTCAAGTCTTAAATTAATGTCAGAAATGGATCTTGATATAGGTACTCTTAATGTGACTTCTTCAGCTCCGCTTACAACCATTTCTTCAATTTTGTAGGCGGCATCGGCACATATGCCGTCCATGTAAGTTATTTCAGTGGATATTCCGTTTTCAAGCGCATTTAACGCATTTTCGTCAGTGACATCTTTTTCAGGTACTCCAATTATGTCTCCCTGATTGATATACACAGTATTCCATGCTGCAGGCCCTAAAAGTTTTGTACCCTTCTCAGGTTCCACAATTTTAACTTCTATATTTTTGCCTAAAAATTCACCTTCAAATGCGACAAACTCGCAGGGGGAAGGTGTATCGCCATGTTCTTGGAATGAGGCAATCAGGTCATTCATTAAGCTTTTTCCGTCGCTTGTTGCGGGATAATAATTTATTCTGAGCATGGTTGCAAGGTCACGGTCTGAAAGTTTCCATTTACCATAGGTTTGAGGATAAACCATTTCCCTGACATCTGTCTGGTTATAAAGGAGCATTGCAATCCTTTCGACACCCACTCCTAAATTCATGACGTCCTTATCTATTCCGTATTTTGCAAGTGCAATTGGTGAGTACATTCCAAATGTAGCGACTTCCACCCACTCTTTGAGTTTAGGGTGGTAACCATAAACTTCTGTTTGGGTACCTGCTATGTAATATTTTGATTTCTTTTCATCAGGCGTGAATTTGAACTTTTCGAACCCGAAATATTCAAGTAAACTTTCAGATACTGCTTTTCCCATGTCTAAAGATATTTCATTGTCCACAATAACACATGAAGCTGAATGATATGTTGTAAGGTGACTTGCGTCTTCTCTCTGTTCCCTTCTGAAACACCTGTCAATTGAGAAAAGTTTTATAGGTAGCTGTCTTTTATTGTGGATATTCTGTAGTGTTATGAACCATCCTGATGTCATATGTGACCTTAAAGTTGTTTTATGAGCTATAGGTGTTAATTCACGGATCTCTGGAAATATTTTTTCCAGGATACGAAGCCCCATGTTATTTTCAACATTAAGTGCCTGTGAAACTTCTAAAACCAGGTCGTCTCCACTTACATCTCCCTTTTTATAACCTCTAAAAACCTCTTTTAGACCGTCTATTTTAGCTTCATCAAGATCTACTCCCATTTTTTCGATCTTTTCAAGTTTATCCATTCCAATTCCAATATCTGGTCTTGGAAGTCCTGCGGTATAGAAACACCTGTCTAAAACAGCTGGCGCCTCAGGGCCGAACTGTTTGTATATGTGTTCTTCTTCAATGAAAACAGGGTTTACAGCTTCGTTGAACCCTAAATTAAGATACGCCTGCCTTAACTGTGCAACAGTATCGTACAGCATATGGCTTTGGCCTGTTTTTAAGTGTATTCGAGGATATTCATCATCGTGATGGGGTTTATGCAATGTTTTTGAGGTCATTGTCCACGCTTTCTCGAAATCTTTCTTTGCAAGCTTTACTAGTTTCTTTTTATCCAGAGAAATGCCTCCTGATTAAAATAATTAAAAAGTATTATCAAATTGAATCATGGATTAAATATTTAAATAGAAATTTTGCATTGATCCCTTTTATATTTAGTTATGTATTTTAAGCATAATCAAAGTTAAATGGAGTTATATGGACTTAATTGTCTTAAAATAGTTTTAATCGAATGATTTTTAATGATTATTTAAATTTGATCCCTTGTATTTTTAAAAAAAGATATTTTAGAGCTTTTTTATATTATTTCTAATAATATTTAAATTAAATGGGTAATATAGTAGAATCATGGAAAGAGAAGTATACGAATGCGACGTTCTAATTATAGGCTCTGGAGGAGCAGGATGTAGGGCAGCAATAGAAGCGTCTAAATATGATTTAGATATTATAATAGTATCAAAAGGGTTAACATTTAAGTCAGGTTGTACAACACTGGCAGAAGGCGGATACAACGCTGCTTTTGGGGCAGTTGACTGTGCAGACACTGTTGAGGCTCATTTTGAAGACACTCTTAAAGGTGGAGGTTATCTAAATGATTCTAACCTGGTAAGAATTCTGGTAGAAGAAGCACCGCAGAGGCTAATTGAGCTTGAAAGTTATGGGGCTCTTTTTGACAGGCAGGAATCTGGGCAAATTAACCAGCGGCCATTCGGGGGCCAAAGTTACAGGCGTACATGTTTCCAGGGAGATCGGACTGGCCATGAAATGATGCTGGGTTTAAAAGAAGAAGTAACAAAGCGCGGTATCCAAACCATGGATGAGATAATGATTACATCTCTCATCATGGATGAATCTGGCCGAAATGTCATAGGGGCATGTGGATTATCACTTAAAGATTCTAAACTTACAGTATTTAAAGCTAAATCTGTAATTCTTGGAAGCGGAGGCGCAGGCTGGTTATACCCTGTTACTTCAAACACGTTACAGAAAACTGGAGATGGATATTTCATAGCATACAATGCAGGCGCCGATCTGATGGATATGGAGCAGGTTCAGTTCCACCCAACTGGAATGATACATCCTGAATCTAGAAAAGGGGTCCTTGTAACTGAAGCTGTCAGGGGAGAAGGTGGAGTTCTTTTAAACTCTGAAGGTGAAAGGTTCATGGAAAAATACGACCCTAGAAAAGAACTCGCAACACGTGATGTTGTGGCAAGGGCTATATACAATGAAATAAGGGAAGGAAGAGGAACCGCAAAAGGTGGAGTTTACCTTGATGTTACCCATCTTCCAGCAGAGGTTATTGAAGAAAAGCTTGAGACAATGCTTGCACAGTTCCTGGATGTTGGTGTAGATATAAGAAAAGAGCCGATGGAAGTGGCGCCAACAGCACACCATTTCATGGGCGGTGTAAGGATAACTGAAAACGGCGAAACCACAGTGGGCAATTTATTTGCAGCAGGAGAAGCAGCTGGTGGAGTACACGGTGCAAACAGGCTTGGTGGAAATGCACTGGCAGATACTCAAGTATTTGGAAAAAGAGCCGGTGAAAGCGCTGCTAAGAATGCTTTAGATAGTGAACTGCTCTCAAATGACGCATTTGTAGATGCAGAAGAAGCCAGAATTTCCGGCCTTATTAAAGACGGTACAGTGTATCCTTTTGAAATTAAAAAAGAGCTTGAAGAAGTCATGTGGAAAGATGTGGCCATAATAAGGAATCAAGAAGGCTTGATGTCAGCTTTAAAGAGGATAAAAGAGCTTAAAGAAATGTTGGATGACATGAAGGTGCCTGGAGGTATGGGCTTTAATAAAGACCTTCAAGATGCCCTTGAAGCATTTGTAATGCTTGATGTAGCAGAACTTGTTACAAAGGGTGCATTTTTACGCCGTGAAAGCAGGGGATCTCACTACAGGGAAGACTATCCTGAAATCAGCGATGACTGGAAAAAGAGTATTGTTTTTAATAAGAGCGGGCGATTGAAGTTTATTGA
>DADN01000139.1:0-4940 GCA_002509665.1 Methanobacterium sp. UBA8 | reverse complement strand
ATCGGCCGCAGTAAAAGAATAAAAATGGCTGATTTGGTAAAAACCTTGGAATCACTCGGTTTTAAAAATGTAAAAACTTATCTTCAAAGCGGTAATGTTATTTTTGAGTATGATTCCAATGATATTGCCGAAATTGAGGGAAGTATTGAAAGAAAAATAAGTGAGACATTCTCTTTTTCTGTAGATGTAATTATTCGGACAAAGGATGAACTGGAAAACATTGTTAAAGGTAATCCATTTATTAAAGAGCTTGATATTGAGCTTGATAAGCTGCATGTGACATTTTTATCTGATATTCCGGATCAGAAAGCTGTTTTAGATTTAGATGTAAATACGGCTGAAAATGAAAAATTTGAAATTATTGGCAGGGAAGTGTACCTATACTGTCCTAATGGGTATGCAAGGACAAAATTAAAGAATGATATGTTTGAGAAGAAGTTAAATACTGCAGCGACAACGAGAAATTGGAAAACAACAAATAAGCTACTTGAATTATCCAGTTAAAATCTAAAGTTAACTGGATCAGTTACTATAAAGACTGAACAGTTTGTTGAAATATTTTTAATAAAGATTTATCAATGTTATAGCGGCGGTCAGTGAAGCTAAGGTCCCTGCAATCAAAATCTTCCTGTTAATCTTATTTTCTTTAAAGTTTCCATAATATGCTGCTTCTTCTAGAGATTGGACGTATGTAAGGGTGCCACCGCATCTGCAATGGGTGAAATCATCAGGGATTTCATCATCTTCGAGGTTGTAATAGCCGTTGCACTTTGAACAGATTAACAAACCTTTGTATTCTCTTTTATTGACTAGATGAGTGATATCTGTTTTAATAATCTTAAAAATAGTTTTATAGGCGTTTATAACATCTATAGTTGTTATATGTATCCTTTTTTTATTTACAGTGCTGCACACAGCAAGAAATTTAACTATTCTTTTAAGTTCACGTTTAAATATAATTTCTCTGGTTCCAATATCGTTAAAGCTTTTTGAAATCAGTAAATCATGTAGTTTATCAAAAAACCTTTCAGTGTGCTTATCTGTCCATTTGACTTCTTTGATATTATGGAAAAAACTGTCGTCAAAGTTTTCTGTGGAATTTACCCTGTCAAAGTTTTCCAGCCCTAAAATGATTCTTTCAAGAATATTGCTGGAGAAAATGGCTTTAACATCTTCTTCCTGCAGTCCCCTTCCTAAGTTCATGGAGTAAATCCGTTCCAGGAACCGGTAAAACTGATGAAATGAAAAATAATCCACAGAACCTGAAAAGATATTGCTCTTTTCAGGGGTTAAATTATTTGACATCGCTTGCTGTAATAATGGACTGGTGAATGGTAACCTGTTATAAGCGCTGGTTAAAACGCCAATGGGATCTTCCCATCTTTTATAAATATCAAAAAATTCTTCATAGATACCGTTGTTTTTTAAATCTCCCAGATCCAAAATAACGTTTCTCACACTTTCAAAGTCAAAACCGGTACCTAAATCTTCCAATTCTCCTCTTATTGATCTAACATGACTTTTATTATACGCCAGAGCCATATTTTTCACCAAAATAATTTTTTAGGTAATATTTGCGGCTTTTAACAAATAAATTCAAAATAATGGCTGTCTAAATTAATATTTGCAGTTATTATCTGTATGGGTGAAAGATATAAAACATATTGAACAGCCTATGATCTACTATTAAAAGCCACAATTAGTACAATATGTTGTTAGTAAGAAATTTAGCCAGGTTATTATATAAACAAATATTATTTGAATAAATATGAAAAAGGAAATTTTTTTATATTAGAAATCAGGTTGCGTAAATTTTGCAGATAAATAAAAAATAGTCTTAATCGAAGAGGATATTATATTTAAGGTATGTAAATTAAATTTTAAATGAAATAATTTTATTGCAGGCATTGTCTAGGATTTAACGCCCGATTATTTTATAAAATCTTTTAAAAAATTATTTTTAACTGATCTATTAGTTTGCAGCGCTCTTTTTGGACCTCTGGCACATAAAAGTCCAGATTCTTCTGCAGTAAATAGCGAAAACTCCTGTGACCATAATAAATATGAATATGGTACTTCCACCAATTGAAGAAAGCTGGTTAAATTTAACTCCGGACAGTATAACCCATGATATAAGAACTGCCATAAAGAAGAGTGCTCCAGAGATATTTCCCGTTAAAAATCCATATTTAAATCCATCTGTGTAATTTTTAGCCATCAGAATGGTTACAATTCCTATGAGTAGCGCTATTAAAATGACATTATTGAATATAAGGCCAAACATAAGTGAGGTTATGGCTCCTGCAATTAGGCCCTTTTCATCCATTACCATTTCTTTGAGGGTGCCTGCATAATGTTTCACGTTCTCTAAAGACATACTATATATAAGATTACCTCCGCAGCTGCACTGGATAAAATCATCGGGGATTTCATCTTCTTGAAGGTAATAATAACCGTTGCATACTGGACAGATTAGTAATCCTTTATACTCTTTTGTATTAACTAAATGGCGAATATCAGTTTCCATAATCTTAAAGAGAACATTATATGCCGATATAACTTCTATTGTAGTTATATATTTTCTTCCTTTGTTTACTGTACAGCACACTGTGAGAAATTTAACTATTCTTTTAAGTTCACGTTTAAATGCAATTTCTCTGTTTCCAATTTCGTTAAAGCTTTTTGAAATCAGTAAATCATGTAATTTATCGAAAAACTTTTCAGTATGTTTATCTGTCCATACAACTTCTTTGATATCCTGGAAGAAACTATCATCCAGCGTTGATGAAGATACGCGCTCAAAATTTTCCTGCCCTAAAATAATCTTTTCTATGATACTACTGGAGAAAATAGCTTTAACATCTTCTTCCTGCAGTCCNNTTCATGGAGTAAACCCATTCCATGAACCTGTAAAGATGATAAAATGAATAGTAGTCCACGTAACTTGAAAAAATATTGCTTTTTTCGGGAATCAACCCATTTGATACTGCCTGAGTCAATAATGGGCTGATGGACTGTAATTCTTTCTGTATACTTGATGAAATAGTAACCGGATCTTCCCAGTTTTTAAAAACGTTAAACAGGTTGCTATAAATTCCGTTATCTACAAGATACTGCATATCTGACACAAGGTTTCTTACGCTTTCAAAATCAAAACCAATTCCTAAGTTCTCAAATTCTCCTTTTATAGATTTATTAGTTCTCAAAGCCATATTTTTCACTTTAAATTAGTTTTATGTTTTAATTTACGAATAGTCCTTTATGCCTGAGATTAATATTATATGAAAATAATAATGGTGACTTATGGGGTTTCATAAGTATAAAATGGATTTAAAGTTAAATTGATCATTAATTATATAGTTATGTCTATATAATGACCATAAAAGATTATTTATATCTTATAATGATGGGTAGTATATCTCTACTCTTATATAAATCATTATTATTTGATAAAAATGCACAATCCTATTGTTTGGATACTTTTTATGAAATAGAAGTTAAATTAGATACTGATCTGAAAAAGAGTATTAAAAGGGATATGCCCTGACCGGGACTTGAACCCGGGTAATAGGATCCGCAATCCTACGTGATATCCGCTACACTATCAGGGCAACTTTTAATTATTTAAAAATTATCTAATAAAAAACGCTCTTTTTACATCTTTAATTTTTTTAATATTTAAATTTTTAATTAATTTTGGAAATATTAACTAATCCACTGGATCACTGTATTATAACTCCATAAATTTATATTATACATTTATCTCAGTTATACTGGTGAAAGATTATGTGTGAATTCTGTATTCAGCATGGGGCGGGTAAAAAATGGTACATGGCTGCTCAAAATTATTCTGATAAACTGGCAGCTTCAGAGGGAAGAGACTCATTTATCAAGGATTTTTTTGATTCCTATGAAAAGAATTACAGAAAAAATGTTCGTATGACTGATATTGCAAGGAAAATGCCATTTGTGAGGAAATATGCGGAAACTAAGATTAAAAATTATTTTAGCCATAAGCACGCAGGCCAGATTGTCTCTTTAGAAGATGCAATTTCTATATGTAGTATCCCTGGAAGAGTCAGCGTTATAGACTGCCCCTGCCAGAAATACCTTACAGGTAAAGAAGAAAAGAAATGCATACTTTTTGGGACCACTGCTGATATTGTGGAAAGTTTACCGGAATTTTCTAATATTTATGACATGGGTTTTGAAGATGCAGTTGAATTACTGAAATCGACAGAAAAAGAAGGCAAAATTCACACTGTATGGACTTTTATGTCCCCATATATTGGAGCTATATGTAACTGCAACCAGAGAGGATGTTTGTTATTTCATCTGAAAAATAAGTATCAATTTGCTGAAATCGTGCACAGGGGCCATGAAACAGCGGTAATAAATGAAAATGTGTGCACTGGTTGTGGAAACTGCCAGACTATCTGTCAGTTTGACGCAGTGGTAATGGTAGATGGAAAAGTAGAAATTAACTCTAAATGTCAGGGATGCGGGATTTGCAGAAGTTTTTGCCCTGTAGAATCGATTAATCTAGTTTCAAGGTATCCGTAAACTTAGATAAGGGATATAAGTCATGCATAGTCTGAACTGCATCCATGTAACAGTAAAACTGGTAATTGCTCCAACAATAACCTGGGCAGGTGTGTGCTGGTTAAGATAGACACGGCTCCACATGACCATAATAAGTGGGAATCCAAATAAAAGTCCGGGATATCCAAATATGCAAGTTATGGCTGCTGCGGGTCCTGCAATTCCCATGGAGTGCACACTGATTTTCCAGAAAAATGTTACAAATATGGTCAGTATTATATTTGTGAGGTAGCACAGCATCAATATTGCAGCTACAGTGGGGGCCCCTGCGATAAAAAGCATGATTATCCCAATAATATAAGATAATGCCCCGAAAAGTAGTGGGAATGTACGTTCAT
>DADN01000141.1 GCA_002509665.1 Methanobacterium sp. UBA8 | reverse complement strand
CACATATATTCTTGTTAGGAATTATAGGGAATGCTCTTCGTTTTGTGATTTTCATTTGACCGAATAACGCAAAACAAAGAGCACTTATTTTTATTTAACTGTCAAAGTCAGGATATAAGGGAAAATGGAAAAACTATTATTTTTATGCGGTTGAAAATCCCTTAAATTTGAAGAGGATACAGGATAACTGTAAATTACGGTATTAATGAAAGACAGGAATTACAGGTCTTTTCGAAATAAAAAATAAAGAAGGGGCTATAACGTTATAGAGTTCCTGTTCTATAGCTCGGGGACATGGTTCACGTCCTTGAAATGAAGAATTAGTTTATGATACAAGTCATGTTTGACTTTCTCTCAATACTCGTAAGTCCCTTTTGAGCATATTTCTTAACTCATGGTATCCTTGTAAAATTAAAGACCAATCATCGGAATTAAATTTAATAACATTCCACCATGGGCTCCCACTAAGACGAGAATAAACCCAGATTTTTAATAAAGCGTCTAAAGAATACGTTACACTGCTAACCATTGCGGCTCCTTCTATACCATATTGTGGTATCAAAAATATATTAGCTCCTATATTTATAATGACAGCTACCATTGAGATATATGAATTAATTTCAGGTTTTCCTCTTGATGAAATATCATTTGATATTATTCTTGACATGCTTCCTATAGCTATTCCAGGCAATAACCATAAAAGGGGATTAATCGTTGGAATATAGTCATTTCCATAAAATATCTTTATAAATGGTGTTACCAAAATTGCTAACATTATTGCACCGATTATTGAAAATAATAGCATCCATCGAGCAATGAACGCAGTTAAAAACTGTTTTTTTGCTTCATCATGCTGCAATTGTGAAAGCGTTGGGAATAATACTGTACTAACTGATCGTGAAAGAATCCATAATCTTTCAGCAATTTGTACAGCAATTATATAATAGCCAGTTGCTGCCGGGTTAAGAAACAGGTTTATTATGAAAGTGTCTGCTCTATATGTTAAAAATACAAGAATGTCGCCTATGTAAGTTTTCCAACCATATACGACGTATTTTTTTAAGTACTTCATCATGTGTTTGTTTTTATATTTTTCTTTATAGACATATGGCCATAAAATATTTAGTGTTATTAAGCACCCAACTAACTCTCCCATAGTATATGCTAATAATCCTCCTAAAACACCTAAATTTAATAACTTTATTAGAATTGGGGCTGTTATTAAAATTATACAAGGAGATATCAATAAGACACTATTATATTTTTTAAAGTCCTGTAAACCCTCAAAAAAACTGCGCAAAAATATTTGAAGTAGTGACACCGGAAATATAAAGGTACCGAGTAAAAGGAAATCAATAGGTACATCTGGAAACCAGTTTTTGCTTTGAACTAAAATAATTGAGGTAGCTATTATAGTTCCAATGATACTTAAAATAGACCAAAGTAATAAGTTAATTTTAAATGCAGAGTAGAGATCACTTTTTTTAGAAGCAATGAAATAAGAGTTAGCGGTTTCGACTCCAAAATTCATAAAAGTTGCAAGTGTTGTTGTTAAAAGAATTCCTATTGCATATTGACCATTGCCTATTGGACCTAATAAACGAGCAAGAAGGACAGAAGAGCCTAAGCCAATAATCATAGAAAAGCATTGCCGTAGAAGTGTTCGAATGGTATCACTTCTAATTTTGTGAATGGAAACATCTTCTGATTTTATTTTCATTTAGTACATCCCTCAAGGCCGCAAGGTCTTTTATGACTCTTTTTATCAATAGATACTCTCAAAATTGGCTTCCTCCAGAGTCTATTTCACAGAAAAAAATTGTGTTTTTAGTCCTTCTCTCAATTGCAACAGCTTTCCTGTGTTTCCTTCCTATTTAAACAAATAATCACGGACTTTTATTGTTGTCTTACTGTCCATTGTAGCAGGTTCAAGGCATCTGTCAAACAGTTATTCAATTGTGTTCTTCAGTTACTGGGGTTATAGTGAAACCTCTCATAGTGAAGTTGTTCATTAAAAACCTCATTCACTGAAAGTTTCATAGATGTCAAGAGGCCTTTTCAAATTCAGGATCTGAACTTTAACGGAAGTAGTTTTTTTCTCTAATTTTGTATTCTCTTTAAAAGTTTCATTGAGTAAATTTTAAAGCTGACCATTTTTCTGGCAACGTTGATTGTTAAAAATCACATTTGATTTTGATGCTTTTCTTTTGGAGTGGCAATTTTTTAAACTTACAAATTATTTTGGTGGTATATTAATAATCAGTTGATATTTTCTAGAGATACATACGTTCGCATTCCGCTCCCCTCTTATGATTTATATGTACACATGTAAGCTTAGGAACAGATGCAACTATGCAAAAATGTTCAAAGACAAAACATCAACCAGCTATTATGTGTAGCCATTATTTTATAACCTATAAAAACCCTGAAGAATCTATTTTTTTACAAAGTCCATTTTTCATATTTGTTAATCTGCACCAATTGGGATTCATTTGAGAATCTCATTTTGAATTTAGTTCCGGAATCATCTCCAATTTTTCCCCCCC
>DADN01000160.1:13461-17543 GCA_002509665.1 Methanobacterium sp. UBA8 | reverse complement strand
AGAGGTTTTTTCTCGCTTTTTTCAGCTTATGTTGGCCTTTCAGGATTTGGAATACCCCTATCAAATATTGTAGCTGGATTCGTTGCAATATCCGTCAGCAAAACCAAAGAAGATTATATTATAATTGGAGGAGTACCTGGAATCCTGTCAAGCTTTATAATGTTAGTAATATCATTTTTACTACCGTTTACCCCTCTTGGATTTAGTAATCTGGATGTTTTTGGATTTGTATCTGTTGTTATATCCATAAGCGGTGGTGGGTTTATTTTAGGATGTTGGAGGATTAATTGCAAAAAAGGGGAGTAGTTAAAATAATTTTAAATTATTTTATTTTAATCCATTACTGCTTCAGCCCACTACTTGAGCCGCCAGCGACAGCCGGCGGCGTTATGAATATACAATACTATGTAAAAAAAATCATTATTAAGAAAATAAAATGTGTAGATATTTAAAAAGAAATTTAAAAAGTTATTCTTCCTCAGGCATGTAATATAATGCCACTGATCTGGCAAAATATGTGTAAAAATAGGGAAGTACAACCAATGAAATTAATATTCCCCCCACCACACCAAGATGGGCTAAGCTGAAAATATAGGATATAACAATACGTATAATCATTAATATAATTAAAAAAAGAATTCCAGCTGTTAAATACCATTTTATAAGGTTAGACCAGCCTATACTTCTAATTTCAGCTATTATTTCACTGAATCTAAAGGCTGATTTAAGTTCACCTTCATAATAAGCCATGTTTGCTAAGGCCACTAAAAATATAGGGGTAATTATAATCAGGTATAACATGCCAATAACAACAGCAAAAATTCCTTCAGGCATAACTAATGATAAATAATCTAAAATTCCAATAAGAGAGATTATTCCGGGTAAAACTACTGAATTTAAAGAGTTAATCAAGAAGTTCAACGGATCTAATCCTAAATTTTCAAATAATGTGGAACCTGAATCAAAGAATGCAGACGCAAAAACAGATATGATTAAAATAACAGGAATTAAATAAACAAAAAACGCTACAAATACTTTAATGCCGTCAGTGCACATCTGAATCAGATTATCAAATGTGGGAAGTCCTGATTTGCTATCTAATGATGATTTCACAATTCTAAACATATATCCATTTACTAAAAATCCAATTAAAAATCCAATAACAGCCAAAATAGATATTAAATAGATATTTGTTACTCCAAGTGACATAGCAGTGCCCGTTATGCCCGTAACTACTATGATAATTCCCAGCATCAGGATCTTTTTCCAATCTGAAAGTGGATAATTTACAGCATCCTTTACTATTTCTACCATGTTCATTTACTTCACGTCCTTTATTAATTTGATACTTAACTACATATATTGTATTATTTTTATATAAATAGTAGTATCCTAAAAAAATAGAGGAGTTANNATAGTAGTATCCTGAAAAAATAGAGGAATTATAATTATATTAGGGAGTATTTAAATCTTGTATGTTTTAAAAGTAAGTTTTAGTTAATTTAGATAGATTATTAATGGCTAAATAAAGTTTTATGGAAAATAAGATGTATTTAAATTAATTAAATACTTAAAAAAGAAGCGTTTTGAATTTAAAAAAGAAAAAGTTGAGTTAAGGAGTTAACCTTCGTCTATCCCTTGGGAATAAAACAGTTTCCCTAACGTTTTTAGCTCCAGTGATACACATTGTAAACCTTTCAGCACCTAATCCCCAACCGGCATGTGGAGGCATTCCATATTCAAATGCTGCAAGGTATCTTTCAAATGAAGCTGGGTTTAAACCCTGTTTTTTAATCCTTTCAACTAGAACATCATGCTTGTGGAGCCTCTGTGCACCAGATGATATTTCAAGGTCTTTATACATCAGGTCAAATGCACAGCTTTTTTCTGGATTTTCACTGTCAGGCATCACATAAAATGGTTTTATGTCAGTTGGCCATCCAGTTATGAAGTAGTAATCGTCCATTTTTTCTCCAATAGCTTTTTCAGCTGCTCGAGACAGGTCTTCACCATACTTCATGCTGACACCTTTGGAATTCACGATGTCAACAACATCATCATAATCAACCCTTTCAAATGGAGCTTCTGGTACCTCCAGGTCTACCCCTAAAATTTTAAGTTCATCTTCACACTGCTCGCTGACATTTTTAATGGCTGTTCGCACAAGCCCTTCCAGAACATTCATCATATCTTCATGATTGCAGAAAGATGCTTCTGCATCTATAGAAATTGCTTCATTTAAATGCCTTAAAGTATCGTGTTCTTCAGCCCTAAATATCTGTGCTATTTCGTATACTTTGTCCAGTCCAGAAGCCATCATCATCTGTTTGTAAAGTTGAGGGCTTTGACTGAGGAATGCCTCTCTTTCAAAGTATGTTATTGGGAAAAGTTCTGTTCCTCCTTCAGTTGCAGATGCACCAAGTTTTGGAGTGTTTATTTCTATAAATTCTCCTTCTTCAAAGAAAGACCTGACAGAATGAAGCATCCTGCTTTTTATTTTAAATATAGCACTTACAGATGCTCTTCTGAGATCTACGTATCTTGAATCAAGACGAGTATCTATCTCTGCATGTACTTTTTCTGTTGTATCCAATGGGAGAGGTAATTTAGATTCGTTGAGTAATTTAATTTCAGCAGGGATAATTTCAAAGCCGCCTGGCGCTTTTGAAGAATCCTGCACAGTTCCTTTAACTGCTATTACTGATTCTCTCCTTAATTTCCTTATTTCTTCAAGTAGTTCTTTTGTAATTTTTTTACTTGGAGCGGTAATCTGAATAAGTCCATCTCTGTCTCTTAGAAGGACGAATATTATTCCTCCAAGGTCTCTTATCTCATGAATCCAGCCCATGACTGTAACTTCTTCTCCGCTTAGCTCAGGGCTTATTCGTTTTGAATAATGAGTTCTTCTCCAATCTCCTAATGAGTCTGTCAAGTAATTCACCTCTAAAATAATTAAATAGTCATATTTTACATTAGTTTAATGTAGTATCATATTTAGGAATCTATCATAGTTAAGTTGTTTTCTGTTTAAATTATTGTTTACATAAGTCCCAATTCAATTAGTTAATCGCTTTATGATTCTGTATAAGCAGTATCAGTATAGCCCGAACATTCTTTTTTCAATATTTGATGTTCAATCATCATTTAATCGCTTTAATGACTCCACCTAAGCAATAGATATTACCTAAACAACTAAAACATATTCCAATATTGATTCAGTTTCATTTAATCGGGTTAATGATTCTGCATGGGCAAACATTAAAGCCACTAAAAACATTTTTCCAATATTTTTTGATACTCATTTTTCATTTAATCGCTTTATGATTCTGATAGGTAATATTACCTAAAACCACTGAAACACTCTTTCTTCCCAATAGCCTATGTTCAATCATCGTTTAATCGCTTTTTAAATGATTCTGCATGGGCAAAAAGTCCTTCATGTTCTGCAAGGGTTATAACAACATCTTTTAAGTTGCGGACTCCTTCCTTTGAAAGGCGCTGCACTGTTGGCTTTTTAATAAATGAATCCACCGAAAGCCCAGAATACATTCTTGCACACTTTGAAGTTGGAAGGACGTGATTTGTTCCAGAACCATAGTCTCCAGCTGCAACTGGTGTTAATTCTCCTAAAAATATAGAACCTGCATTTTTGATGTCTTTTAAAACATCTTCAGGATCCTCCGTCATAATAATCAAATGTTCTGGAGCGTAACTGTTTGTAAACTCCACAGCTTCACTTAGAGAATCAGCAATTATTATTTTACCATACTTTTCAAGGGATTCCTCTATTATTTTACTTCTTTGCATATATTTAATTTTTTCTAAAATATTATCATTTACTTTACCTGCAATATCCCCTGAGGTTGTAACAAGCGCACATGCCGCATTTGGATCATGCTCTGCCTGAGCTAGCATATCATAAGCGATAAATTCCGCATTAGCAGTTTTATCAGCTATTATAAGCACTTCAGATGGCCCTGCTGGGAAATCTATGTCAACATCACCATATACTAACTTTTTTGCAGTTGTAACAAATATATTTCCAGGACCCACTATCTTATCAACTTTAGGAACGGTTTCAG
>DADN01000160.1:11012-13451 GCA_002509665.1 Methanobacterium sp. UBA8 | reverse complement strand
GCCTCATTTACACTGCCGTCAGGCATTGGAGGTGTGCAACAGATTACTTTACTAACACCTGCAATTTTTGCAGGAATAATTGTCATTAAAACAGATGAGGGGTAAACAGCACGTCCTCCAGGGACGTAACAACCTACAACTTCAATGGGGCGAATTATCTGACCTGCAGTAATTCCTTTATCCACTTCTTCAAACCATTCTTCTGGAATTTGCAATTTATGAAAATTTTTAATGTTTTTAGCAGCCTTTTTTAAGGCATCCACTACTTCAGCATTTACTTTATTGTAACTCTCCTTAATTTCAGCTTCACTGACTTTAAGATCATCTAATTTAACGTTGTCAAACTTTTCAGTATAAAAGTTTAAAGAGTTGTCTCCATCCTTCCGGACATTATGAAGTATGTCGCTTACAATTTCAACCACACTTTCTGCATCAATTTGCGAACGTTCGGTGAGTTTATTCTTCTCTGCACTTTCAAGTTTCACGATCTCCATCCTATCACAAACTTAGTTTGTTGAATTGAATTTAAATATTTGACTGGAATAGTTTATCTAATTTAAAATATTTTTAAAATATTTCTTAAAAACTTGAATTTTAAACATACTATATAATATTAAAGTATAGAATTGCAGGTTTAAATTGTAGTGATCATTTAAAATAGTCATAATAGCATTAGGTTTATAAATTAAAGGTTAAATCTTTGCTTATAAAAATAGATACTTATTTTCATCTCTGTGATTATGCATAAATACACATTCGTGACTATTTTAAAATGTGATGGTGAAGTTTGTCACAATAAAATTAACATTAAATAATAGTAAAACCAATTTATTTTAAAAATATCTAATCAAAATTACAATATCCTGCATAATACTGCAAGTTATTTCCAGGAATACTTTTAGAAATTAATTCACATAACAACCAAAAGTTTATCCATCATCATATAAAGAATATAATAAAAGAATATTAAACGAAGTATTTATCATTTCTTTTTTCCACCCTGTATAACAAAATCTATAAATAACATGCAATTTAATTTCAAGAGTGATAAAGGAGGGGCTCGTAATAATGTATAAAGACGAACTTATACAACTGCATCAGTTTTTGGTATATGTTTTAAAAAGTTTAGAAGATGAAAACGAAGTTAAAGAGGAATGCGAGGAATATTTCCGCCTTAACATAAGTCCACACCACATCCACCGAACAAAAGCAGAACACAAATATGCGATTTTTGTATTATCTGAATCTATTTCTGAATTAATAGCTAAGAAAAATGATAGCGCAGCACCATCAAATATTGCAAATGGTTTATCCGAACTAGCAAAGAGGTCAAAAAAAGAGTTAATTCGGATGCATGAAGATAATGCACTGAAATATCAAAAAGACAAGAAAATGGAAATGATTTAGTTTATAATACTAAATTTTATAAAACTTATTTGGTTCACTGCCTTAAACTAAAACTATTTAACCTCGTAAACTCAAAAATACCTAGTATAAATTAAAAGTAGGTATATCCATGAAAAGTTTAAGGAAGATGATATGTTTAGTGGATGGTGAACATTATTTACCTGTTACAAAGTCAGCCCTAGACTTGTTAGACAGTTTAGAGCACAATGAAATTGTTGCTGTTATTTTTATCGGCGGAACTGAAAAATTAAGGGAAATTTCTGAAGAAAGTATTTCCGAAAAAATGGAAAGACCTGTTCATTTTGGTGAAGATCATCACAAAATACCCTATAAATTGGTAGAGGAAATGATCGAAAAATATGACGCTGATGTGGTTATGGACTTAAGTGATGAACCAATAGTTGATTATTCAAAACGTTTTAAACTTGCGACTGTTGCACTTGAGCGAGGGATTCCATATGAAGGGCCTGATTTTAAATTTGATCCCCTCACAGAACATGATGTTTTAAAAAAACCATCATTTAAAATACTCGGTACTGGAAAAAGAATTGGAAAAACTGCAGTTTCTGCATATGCAGCTAGATTAATTCATAATAGAGACTATAACCCATGTATAGTTGCAATGGGTAGAGGTGGCCCTGAAAAGCCGGAGATTGTTCGAGGGGATTTAATAAAAATAACTCCAGAATATTTGATGGAACAATCAGATAAAGGAGTACATGCCGCTTCTGATCACTGGGAAGATGCCCTTATGAGCCGTATTTTAACCATAGGATGTAGGAGATGCGGTGGTGGAATGCTGGGAGATGTTTTCCTAACTAACATGAAAAAAGGAGCAGAACTTGCAAATGATGTTGATGCCGATTTTGTAATAATGGAAGGAAGTGGAGCTGCCATACCCCCTATTAAAACCAACAGGCATATTGTATTAGTAGGTGCTAATCAGCCAATACAAAATCTGGAAGAATATTTTGGGCCATTTAGAATAAAATTAGCAGATTTAGTAATCATCACCATGTGTGAAGAACCAAT
>DADN01000160.1:0-10952 GCA_002509665.1 Methanobacterium sp. UBA8 | reverse complement strand
TCGCTACAACTGCCCCTGATTCTATAAAGGATGTGCTAGTAACTTATCTCGAAGAAAACTACGGATGTAAAGTAGTAGGAACTACTTCCCATCTTTCAAACAGGCCACTGCTGCAAAAAGATATTGAAAAATACATTGATGAAGCAGATATAATGCTCACAGAACTTAAAGCAGCAGCAGTAGATGTTGCAACAAAAGATGCCCTTAACGCAGGATTAGGTGTTGTATACTGTGATAATATACCTATGGTTTGCGGAGGGGAAGCAGAGCAGAAAGAGCTTCAAGACGCAATAATAAGCGTTGTAGAAAAATCAATTGCTGATTTTAAAGCAAAAGGTGAATAGACTAACTCTATTCCCTATTTAATTTAAAGATCTAAAAATTAAGTATTTATAAAGATAAATATAGAAAAAATGGATTTTTATTTTTTCAATGTCCTAATTCCCTTAGAGGACCCTATAAGAACTTCATCTGCAACTCCAGTAAATATTCCATTTTCTACAACTCCAGGGATATAATTGAGCTCTTTTTCTAGATATGCAGGATCTTCAATATTATCAAATTTAACATCAAGGACAAAATTACCGTTATCTGTTATAACCGGCCCACCTTTTCTTTGACCCATTCGCAGAGCAGGGACTCCTCCAAACTGTTTTACATGATTGCTGACTGTTCTGCAAGCCTGTGGAATCACTTCAATAGGTACCGGGAATGTTCCAAGCTTTTCAACTACTTTGGAGTCATCTACAATAACTATAAATTTAGCCGCAGCACTGTCAACGATTTTTTCCATTGTATGGGCTGCTCCACCGCCTTTTATTAAATTTAAACTGCTGTCAACTTCATCTGCACCATCGACTGCAATGTCAATTGCATGTTCTTCAAGGGTGGTTACTGGGATTCCATTTTCCTTTGCAAGTAAAAAAGATTGATATGATGTTGGAATACCTAATATTTCAAGTTCTTCCTCTACAATCCTCTTTCCAAGCTTCTCTATAAAATAAAGAGTAGTAGATCCAGTTCCAAGTCCCACTATATTTCCGTCTTCAACTAATTTTGCAGCAGCATATCCTACATTTCGCTTAAGTTCCATAATTAGACCTCAATAATAAATTTATAGTAAACAATCAATTTCTAAATTATATTTAATTTTAAAAACGTATTTGTAAGTTATCTAAATTAGATATATAAAATATTAGATTATTTGAAAAATATAAATAAATAATGAATTTACTTTAAAAGCACTAAACTAAGTTTCAAGCCTTTTATACATTCATTAGCAGGTTTTCCAATGGATTTAACTATTTTACACTTATCGTCTTCATATAAACCTTCTGGAAAACATAATTCCTTCATGGTACATTCTTTATCACATTCAGGAAATTCAAAGGTAAGCATAGACCCTTCAAATGCCTTTTTAGTATCGACAAGTGCTTCAATATCTGCTCTTTCCACTTCAACAACTTTAACTTTTCCGCTATCATGTATGGGGCAAGGGTGTTCTGTGTCTTTTACCTCCGTTACTACATACATTCTTCCTTCTTCTAAAGAATCAATGCATGTACTTTTAAATCTACACGCTTCACATTCTGCAGAATTTCCATAATACATGAATTTAAGCCCTTCTTCTGCAAGAGTTTTTCCAATGAGCGTTATCATAATTTGTCTCCTTTAATGGTGTTTTATATAATTAGTTCAATTATATCCTGTATACCTGATGTCTTCATTTGTTTGCTGCCTTAAAAAACAGCAGTTATTTAAATTTTTAAATGGCATGATGTAATTAAATTATACTGTATAGTATTACCATTTTAAATGTATTGTGATTATGTAAAAACATTAGGTATATGAATATAAATAGTTATCATCTGAAATTTCTTATTACATAATTGTCTAATCCTTAAAAAAATAAATTAAAATTACTATAACTAAATTTAAGCAATATTAAGAACTAGTTCAAAGATTCAAAATAATTTCTATAATTTTTAAAAAAAATAATGAGTTGTAGGCTTTAATTAGACATCATGGAACTACAACAACTGGAACTTTTGCTGATCGCAGTACTCTATCAGTAGTGCCTCCAAGTAAAAGTCTGCTCAGCTTGTGCCTACCAGTAGAACCCATAAACACCACATCTATATCTTCTCGTTTTATAGTATCCAGTATTTCTTCGTATGGTTTTCCACCGGTGACTTCAGTTTTTAATTTGACCCCTTTACATAGGCCTTCACATTGACTTTCTTCCAGCTTTTTCCTAAAACGTTCCACTACTGTTTCCCCTTCATTATGTAAACTATCATATAACTCTCCCCTAAAATTTGGCAGGTATGCAGACCGCAGGAAATAAGTGTCAACAACATATAAAACAACTATATCAGCGCCACTTACATTGGAAGTCCATATAGCGTGTCCTCCTGCCCGTTCTGCACATTCAGATCCATCCATTGGCAGTAATATTTTCTTATACATACAGTGACCCCTAATTTTACACTACTTTTATTATATTACTTTCAGTATAAAAATTAATATTATGGAAATTTCAAGAATTGATTGTAACATATTAAAAATTAAATAAATTTTAAAGTATCAATGAAAATTTTAAGCTAAATAAAAGTAATATAAAGGTTAAAAATAATCTAATATGGTTTTTCAGCTATAAACAAGCCCGATTTTTTCTCAATTTGGATTTTGCCATTTTCATTCAAAATATTTGTAATATAATCCTCAAAATCAATTATTTTATCGCCATTTATAACATTCTTAACCCTATTAAATGAAAGAACATAATTTACAAGAGGTTTAGCTTCAGTAACCTCCAGACCATCACTATATTTTATTAATTTAACATTCTCAAAATGTTCACTTAACTGTTTCTCCCCGTTTTCAAGGCCAAATGCATGTGCAACTGATTCTAATGAACAGTTAGCATTTTTATCATAATTTGATACCAGATCACTCAACTTTTCCATGTAGTTTAGGCCAAAAGTAGTTGCATAAAGCACTCCGTCACTCTTTAAAATTCTGCTAATTTCGGATATTGCTTTTCTCCTGTCAGGAACATGGTAAAGCATAAGGTTTGCAATAACCACATCAACTGAATTAGCAGGATATGGAATCTGCTCTGCATCTATTACTTCATATTCAAACCGTTCTGCAGCATCGCCCAGAGTGAGTTTAGCATCATCAAGCATCCCTTCTGAAAAATCAGAAAGTAGAATGTGCGCATCTTCAGGTATTTTCTGAAGGTTTGATTTCCATAAGATCCCATTTCCACATCCAAGTTCAAGTACTCGGGCATTCTTTTTAAATTTAATGTGATCAAATAACCATGATGTCCATTTATAAGGGTTTGTCCCAAATCTTCTATTTAATTCAACCCTAGCCATAAAATTACTTGAATTTGAATACTGTTTTAAAAGTGAGGTCATTTTACTTACTCCTACTTTATTCATTAATGATTGAGATTTAATTATTTGAGCTAGAGATTTTAGATTACTCCAGTTGCAGTTGCAAGTTCTTCAGCAGCTTCTTTTGTAAGCCCCCTATCTCCTAAAATTGTATATCTCTCCTTTCTGATTGTGTGAGCCATAGTTAATGCTTCAATAATATATTCCGGATCCAAATTCAGTTCACGCGCAGTTGTTGGGGCTTTTATAGTCTTTAATGTGTCTCTTATATATTTCCAGTCTCCTCCATGGAGATACATCATCATTATAGTACCAATACCACACTGCTCTCCATGTAATGCCGGTTTAGGTGCAACAATATCTAAAGCATGACTGAATTTGTGTTCAGATCCGCTTGCAGGCCTGCTTGTCCCAGCAATACTTATGGCCATTCCGCTGCTTATAAGCGCCTTAACAACAAGGGCTGCACTTTCTACATGGCCCTCTTTTATTGCATCAGCAGATTCCAAAGTCATTTTCGCCGTCATAAATGATAATGCTGATGCTGAGTCACTGTAATTCTCATTTAAAAGTCTATATGCTAATTTCCAATCCAAAATAGCTGTATAATTCGATACTATATCTCCACATCCGGCTGCAAGAAGTCTAAATGGAGCTTGACTTATAATCTCCGTATCTGCAATGACCCCAATTGGTGATTGAGCCTCAAGAGATACTGACCCTTTTTCATTCTTTATAGACGCTCTCGGTGAAGCGATTCCATCATGGGAAGCTGCAGTTGGGGCACTTATAAACTGGATACCATTTCGAGTTGCAGCCAGTTTTGCAACATCTATTACTTTACCCCCACCAATTCCTAAAACCACAGATACATCCTTTGATTCATCTTGAACTTCTAAAACAGCTGATTTTGATGCATTATCAATTATAAAAGTTTCAACATCAAAATCTTCATTTTGAAGGCTTTCTATGGCCTTTTCTCCCGCTATCTTGAGCGTATTTGGCCCACTCACCACCAGAACTTTATCTTTAAACATGAGATCCTTACAGATAGAACCTGTTTCTTCAATTACTCCCTCGCCTGTATGAATTTCCCGTGGTAGTTGGATTTTCCTAAAGTCCATATTATCGTCCTTATAATATTCATTCATTGTATCGCAAATTTATTGTTTTAAAACTATATCTTTTTCTATTTTGAAAACTTTTTGAATCTTTAAATCCATAAATTGACTCGGTTCATAGAAAATTATATAACTAATTCAAAAAGTTATATATGAATCTCAAATACAAGTTTTGGAACTTAAAAAAATACTTTTAAAATAGGCAAATATATAAAGGAATATTAAAAAATAAATTAAGTGATTGACGATCTTTATAGCAAATAACTATTTTTTGCTTGCAGAACGTGCACTGAAAAAAGCAAAAATATGCTTCAGAGGTGCTGACTCAAATAAAAGCTATTTTTGAGTACTCGCAAAAACTGTGGTTTTGTACACCAAACCTTTCTTGTTTGAGTGTTTAAATCAGCACCGTTACAATATTTAAACTAATAAATTAGGAGTGAATAAAATGGCAAAAGTAAAAGGAACTAACGTTAGAACAAGACAGAAAAGTCATTATAAAAAAGCTGGAAGTAAAAGAGGAAGAGGCGTAAAACATTAAGATCCTTGTAATTCAAGGTTCTTTAATTATTTAGCAGTAATGTTTATCCTTTAACTTCAATTAACTATTTTTTTAATTAAATAGAAAATTAAATTTTTATTTTTATGTCAATAATCTTTTTTAAAATTAAAAAAAAAGTAAATGTTTTATTAATTTACTTAAAACAACATTTATGTTGTCGCTTGTTTGTAGATAGCAGCTATTACTGCATTCAGATCTCCAGAATAAATGTAATTATATCCGTTGTTTAACAGATATTGATCTGGGTGCGCCAGTCCTGTAAAACTAGATGGACTATAATTATCATCATGTGCCCTTGGCAGCCATGCTAAACCAGTTATATTAACCGATGATGGAGCCATCCATACACAGAATACTTTCCTAGTTCCAACTAATTTCTTGTAATAGCTTTGTCCCATTTCATATATTACACCAGCATCTGCTCCACCATAGACATCAACTATTAAAGCATTTGCAGGTACGCTTGTATTTTGAAGTACTGAATAATGAGTATTAGCGCCTAAACCTGCGTTATATACATTTATTCCCAGTGCTTTTAAACCGTTTACAATAGCGTTGATTCTATTTGTATCAGTTGTTGCTCCGTTTATGTAATCACTTGTTATATATACAGGTCTTGCCTGTGATACGACTGAAGTAACTGTTGACCATGCTTTTACTGAAACATAGCTTGGTAGTGCTTTGTTTGTTTGATAATAACTAAATATTTTGGAATATGTGTAAATTAGGGATTCATACCTTAATTTACCAAGGCTGCTGGTTGCATAGTTGGGTGCTATGCCATTTACATCTATAAATGATTTAACTCTCTTAGCAAGATCCAGATAATTTGCTTTAGTTATATCTCCACTTGTAATATTTTCACTAGGTTGTGGTGGAGTACCTACAGTTTTTAGAGTTATTGATGTTGTTGTCCCGTTGTTTATCTGGAGTAAACCCGCAGTCAGCAGTCTTAAAAAGTCAGGCATTTTAACCTGAGTTGTACCAATTGTCACATAATTTGGAAGGACATGGTTAGTTTCGATATATGCTTTGACTCTAATTGCTGCATCTGTGATTTGACTTACAGTAAAACTTGTTGAACTCAACGTTGTTTTTGTTTCGCCTGCAGCTGCTTGTTGGCTGCTAACAGTGGTATTTAATGTAGTTTGCTGTGTCTGACTGCTATTTGTAGATTTAACGGTTGAATTTATAACTTGAGTTGTAGATTTAGTACTTGTCTGCAAAGTACTATTTGCTGTTTGATTTATGCTTAAATTATACACAGTGCTGTTATTAGCAGCCTGTGTTTGTGCAGCCCCCACGTCTGATGCACTTGCACCAGAAATACCCATCAATGACAGACTGAATATTAATAGGGCCGCAAATAACAATTTTTTCGTAATTGTACCGCCTCCGATTTCCCCTGTGCAAAACTTGAATTCAAGTTTTTCAGGGATTATGAAAAAATTAATTTCCATAATATATAAATACTTTGGTTTAAATTTGGAAAAAAAGCATCTTAAGAGCTCTTTTTTTGATTTAAAGCCCACTATGAAGTTATCTAAAATTAAGTATTAAGACAGATTATCTTAATTAGTACTTTTAACAAATAAGGTCATTTAAAATGTTATTTTAATAAAATAAGCCCATCTATTACTTTTAGAATATACAGATAAATCGTATAATTATTTAAAAAAGCTTATTAAGTTTTTATTTGAATAAAAACCCTTTTTTTCAAAATTAAGAAAATTTAAATTAGTTTTATTAAATAATTGGTAATTAATATGTTTAAAATTGTTACAATAATACATGTAGCTCTCTATTTATTTTTTAAATTTTTAAATTTTTATTTTAGTTTCAATCAAAAAATCATTGTGAAGCTATAATTTTTGTGCTAGAAAATCATGATTTTTGAGTGTTTCAGGTCTCTATTTTTGACCATATTATTAAAATAGATAATATTATGAAATTTAAATCAAAAAGTTAATTTCAATACAGACTATAAAACCAATTTACTTTTTTATATCATTTATTTAGCACCACTAAAAATTATTTTTTTAAAGAATTCCCTACCTTTAATCTTAAATAATTAAAGGAACAACTATCTACTATAATATCCATAAAAAATATAATTTTTATATACTTATTAGATTTTAATTAGGTGAATATATGACAGATTTCAGTGAATGGTTCCATAATATCCTAGAAGAAGCAGAAATAATCGATGACAGATACCCTGTAAAAGGTATGAACGTTTGGCAACCACAAGGATTCAAAATAAGAAAATATACTTTAGAAATTCTTCGAAATATCTTAGACAAGACCCATGAAGAGGTACTTTTCCCAATGTTAATTCCTGAAGATGAACTTGCAAAGGAAGCAATACATGTCAAAGGTTTTGAAGAAGAAGTTTACTGGGTTACACACGGTGGATTAACAGAACTGAATAAAAAACTCGCACTTAGACCTACAAGCGAAACTGCCATGTATCCAATGTTCTCATTATGGGTAAGATCCCACACTGATCTCCCTATGCGATTTTATCAGATTGTTAACACCTTCAGATATGAAACAAAGCACACAAGACCTTTAATAAGAGTCAGAGAAATTACCACGTTTAAAGAAGCACATACTGTACACGCAACAGAAGAAGAATGTGAAGAAGAAGTACAGAATGCAATTAAGATTTACAAACAATTCTTTGACATGTTAGGAATTCCTTATATGATTTCTAAGCGACCGCAATGGGACAAATTCCCTGGCGCCAAATATACAGTAGCATTTGATACTATCCTCCCTGATGGAAAAGCACTCCAAATTGGAACAGTGCACAATCTTGGCCAGACCTTTGCAAAGACATTTGATATAACTTACGAAACAGAAGAAGGAGACCATAAATATGTTTATCAGACATGTTACGGTATATCTGACAGAGCTATAGCATCAATTATAGGTATTCATGGAGATGAGAAAGGATTATGTTTACCTCCAGCAGTTGCACCTTACCAGGTTGTTATTGTACCAATTATATTTAAAAAAGGTGCTGAAGAAGTTTTAGAGTTCTGTAGAAATATAGAAGCTAAACTCAAGTCTGCAGGATTAAGGGTTCATTTTGATGATAGGGACATAAGAGCAGGTAAAAAATTCTATGAACACGAAATGAGGGGAGTTCCTTTAAGAATGGAAATAGGTCCTCGTGATATTGAAAATAATAATGCTGTAATCCTTAGACGAGATAAACTTGAAAAAGACACCATCTCAATTGAGTCTGATGACTTTATAAATGAAATTAAATCCATATTGGACAACATAACTCGTGATATGAGAGAAAAAGCATGGGAATCCTTCAAAAAGCATCTAAGAGATGCTGAGACCGTTGAAGAAGCCGCTGAGAAAGTTGAAGAGAATATGGGAATTGTTAAGTTCCACTGGTGTGGAGATGAAGCCTGCGGGAAAGAACTGGAGGAAAAAGTTAGAGTGGATATTCTCGGAGTTCAGGAAGAAGAAAAAAATTCATGCGAATGTATTAACTGTGGAAAGTCTTCCACATGCAAAACTATGATTGCAAAAACCTATTAATTATTAGCTGGGGAAATAGATGAATATAAGAGTTGTAAGCCTTGTATTAGTAGTTTTAGTGTTCGCATTAATTTCTGGAACAATAAGTTATTCTGTATCCGGCGGAATGCCTCTAAAAGAAGCATATAACACTGGAAAGATCACAGTAGTCCAGCAAACAGCTGCAGGTACAGTTCCTCATCAGGTTATGATAACAAATAATGTAAGTAAATCTGTTAAAGTCAAGAAAGGAGATGTACTTTCAAGTACAGTATCTCAAAACATTGTAATTGCAGAAGATAAAACAATAGCATCAAATGCAAATGCAACTGTAAAGGCATACTGTCTAGATCCCTCTCAAAAGGCAGTTGTAGGTGCGAAATTACTGCCTACAAACGCCACATACAGCGCAATAACTCATGTAATAAGCAGTTCAAATCCATCAAACTCTCAAAGTGCGATGAATGCCCAACTTCAAATCTGGGTAATCACATCTGAAGGTAATTTGAATTTATATACAGGAGAACCAGTAGCTGTTGTGGAAAATAACAATATGACATGGTCACAGTTCCGCCAAGATATCGCCAATGCTAAAAGTGATGTTATGAGCACATTCAACGTTACAGAAGACAATATCAAAAATTTAAATCAGACACAATCAAGCAATACACAAATTTCATCATGGATAGATAATACTATAAATTGGATAAAAGAATCAATATAACTAATAAATTAAAATTTTATTTCAAGTAGGGTCTATAAATGAATTAACCACTATGTAAAAAATCTGATTCAGGAGTTACCAATATGGAAAAAACATTTGCTGTAATCCCAGTATCAAAATTTACAGATGCAAAAACAAGATTATCCCCAAAATTAAGTCCATTAGAACGTGAAAATTTATTAAAAGCCATGTTAAAAGATGTAATTGGAGTTTTAAAGGGATCAGTAGCTAACATAATAATTATAAGCTCCGATGATGATGTTTTAAATTTTGTAAACGAACTTGGCGTTGAAACTTTTAAAGAAAGAGGGGTTACAGATTTAAATGGTGCATTAACCCAGGCTATTCAACATTACTCTAATTTTTGCAGTAACATATTTATAGTGCCCTCAGACGTGCCTTTAATTAAAAAAAGCCATGTTAGAGAAATATTAAATAGAAGCCAGGAATTTGACGTTGTCATTGCCCCTTCCAAAGGAGGAGGTACAAATGCACTTCTATGCCCTACCTCTTTTTGTGTGAAATTTGGAGACTACAGTTTCTTTGAACATATAGATGAAGCTGAATTAAGAGGACTCTCACACAGCACCTATGACTCATTTTATTTATCGCTGGATGTAAATACAGCAGAAGACCTGGGCGAAATAATGCTGCATGGAAAAGGAACTAATGCAAGAGAATATTTAAAGAAAGTACAGCTTAAAGTTAAATCTAACCACGGATCTGAAAGGTTAGATGTTAGCCGAGAGGCCACCATATGATCGCGATGTCCATCGCCGGTTTTGACCCTTCAGGCGGTGCTGGAATTTTAAACGATATTAAAACTTTTTCTGCATTTGGTGTTTACGGAACTGCAGTAATAACAGCCCTTACTGCCCAGAATACAAATAAAGTTGAGGGAGTTCAACCAGTTGATGCCCAGTTCATTGAAAAACAAATTGACACAACATTAGAACAGNNACCAGTTGATGTCCAGTTCATTGAAAAACAGATTGATACAGTCTTAGAACAGGAGAAAATTGAATTTGCGAAAACCGGAATGCTTTACTCCGATGAAATCATAAAAGCAGTTGCCCAAAAGGTTACAGAACATGATTTAAAGGTGGTAGTTGATCCTGTAATGGTGGCGGGCTCTGGAGGACGCCTGTCTCAAAAAGACTTTGCCCGATCTCTAAAAAAGTATCTTCTACCTGTTGCTGAATTGACCACCCCCAATATACATGAAGCTCAGGAAATTTCAGGAGTTAAAATAGAGAGTGCAGAAGATTCCATAGAGGCAGCACTTAAAATAGGGGAAACCTGTAATGTTGTAGTTACTGGAGGGCATCTTGAAGGAACTGACATACTTTTTGATGGTTCAATTAAGGTTATAAAAGGGGAACTTGTTGAAAGTAACAATACACACGGCAGCGGCTGTACCTATTCCTCTGCAATTGTATCATCCCTTGTAAAGGGAGATAATATAGAAACTGCCGTTAAAAAGGCTGGAGAATTTGTAAAGAAAAGTATTAAGCATGGAAACATGGGAACTTTAAATCAGTTCTGGAAATGTGTCTAATTAATCATTTTTTTTACTATTAAGGAACCACAAGAACAGG
>DADN01000236.1:18176-18798 GCA_002509665.1 Methanobacterium sp. UBA8 | reverse complement strand
ATTGGAGTTTTACATCTCCAGCATACTCCAACATTTTGGTCTACGTTTTCCTGTTTTTTGAGGTATCCTTCATTTTTCAGGTCTTCGATGATCTGTTTTTTACAGTCTTTGGTATTCATACCGGCATATTTGCATGAAACGTCTTTCATTACACCTTTTTCNNTCAGTTTTATCACCGAAGGTACATATCATAACTGCCCCAGTACCAAATCCCGGATCAACTTCTTCATCTGTTATTATTTCAACGTTTCGCCCAAATAGGGGTACTTCTACTTTTTTCCCTGCCATTTCTTTATATCTTTCATCTTCAGGGTGCACAACAACAGCTACGCATGCTGATAAAAGTTCAGGTCTGGTNNCCTTTTTCACTTTCTTCAACTGGAAATTCCAGATAATTCAGGTAGGTTTCATTTTCGTGATATTCTACTTCTGCAAAGGCTATCGCGGTTTCACACCTTGGACACCAGTTTACAGGGTGAATTCCCCTGTAAATCAGTCCCTGGTCGTACATTTTTAGAAATGACAGCTGTGTCCGTTTCATATATTCTGGAGTCATGGTCACAAATTCTCTGGACCAGTCCTGTGAAAAACCTAATGACAGCATCTGGGATTTCATCTGTTT
>DADN01000236.1:17877-18075 GCA_002509665.1 Methanobacterium sp. UBA8 | reverse complement strand
CCTGCATTCTTTTAAATCTTGCAATTATGTCTATGTATGTCCAGTTTAAGACGTGTCCCATGTGGGTAGCACCTGTAGGATACGGTGGAGGTGTATCAATTATGTAATTTGGCCTTGTTCCGTCACCTATGAACTTATATGTATCTTCTCTTTGCCATTTATCCTGCCATACGGCTTCTTTTTTATGATCATAGTCCT
>DADN01000236.1:13172-17794 GCA_002509665.1 Methanobacterium sp. UBA8 | reverse complement strand
GTATAGATTTAAGATTTTGAGTAATTTAAGTTTATTTATTTATTATAATAAATTTTATAGTTCAATAAATTGGAGGGTTAATTCCATTAACATATATGATAAAATTATAATTTAAATGTAGCTCAATAAATTTGAATAAAATATAATATTCATGACTTATTCCCATTATGTACTGACAGGATTTGGAATATATTTAAAAGAAATTAATATTTATAACATCNNTTCATTTAACTTTATAATTCTTGAATGAGATGATAAATTGTGTATAAGTTTTTTCTCTTTATCTAATTTAGTATTTATGACCTCAGTAACTTTTTATTATGCATAATTAAATTATAATCTCTTAAATCTACTTTAGATACCTTGCGATATATAAAATCCACTCTTTTAGTCTATGACATAAACTACTATTTCATTATTATTTTTATCAGTCATTACTTTGACCATGCCGATGAAAATCTATGAAAATTGGAGGGTTAATTCTTTAATAAATTAATTTAATGTAGCTTTATAGTTTATATCTAAATTTAAATAAAAATATGTTCTGTATTTTTGGAATTCTTCTTTTCGAGGGTATTTAAGCTGAAATTAAAATTTAATATTGCATTTTGATTTGATGACTTTAGATTTGTAAATCAGATTATTTAAATAATCAATAGGTTAAAACAGGTAAAAATGGTTATAGCGAATAACTAAATATTGGGATTTACTGTCAAAGTTTATAGTTTTTGCAAACTAATTTATAAGCTTAATAAGTCAGGTTATTCATTATAAATTAATTGATTACTCACTACAAAATTTATTAAATAGTCATAAAAGATATAATACTTTAAATTAATATATGGAAATTGTGCTTTTTAAAAAGTATGCTTCATAGGAGGGAATACAATGATGGCCAATCCCATAAATATTTTACTGGTTGAAGATAATCCAGCAGATGCACGACTCATAAAAGAAGTCTTCAAAGATACTAAAACTAAAAATAAATTGTACGTGGTAAAAGACGGTGTAGAAGCAATGGCATTTTTAAATCAGGAGTTTGAGTATACAGATATACCAAGGCCTGATGTTATTTTACTTGATCTAAATTTGCCCCGTAAAGACGGACGTGAGGTTTTAAAGGAATTAAAGGAAGATGATGTCTTAAAGCGAGTGCCAATTGTTATTTTAACTACTTCAAGTGCTGAAGAAGACATAATTAAAACATATAATAATCATGCAAACTGTTATATCACTAAACCTGTGGATTTTGACCAGTTCCTTAAAGTTATAAACTCTATTGAAGATTTTTGGCTTTCAGTTGTTAAGTTACCTTCTAATTTAAATGAAGACTGATGGGGTTAATGCATGGAAGATAAACTTATCAAGATTTTAATAATTGAGGATAATCCTGAAGATTTTAGGTTAATAGAGGAAATGCTGAAGGAAGTTAAAAGCCCAGTATTTGAGCTGCATCATTCCAAAAGACTTTCTGATGGGATGAGGTGTCTTGTTAGAAACGATTTTGATATTTTATTACTTGATTTAAGTCTTCCAGACAGTGTGGGTCTTGATACATTCTTCAGCGTATATGAACAGGCTCCTGAGGTACCTATTGTAATATTAAGTGGATTTAATGATGAAGAGACAGCTATTAAAGCTGTAAGCGAGGGTGCACAGGATTATCTTGTAAAAGGACAGGTTAACAGTCTCTTATTGTCCAGATCTATGTCTTATGCTATTGAGCGTAAATTAATCGAAGACGAACTCATCAGGCATAGATATTATCTAAATGAACTGGTTGAAAAAAGAACTGAAGAATTAGAAATGGCCAATAAATATCTTCAAGAAGAAATAAGAGAAAAAGAAACGCTTATAGATGAAATATATAAACGTATTCAGTTTACTTTGGAATTGATATCAATCATAATAACCATAGATGCTTCTGTAATTAAAGAGGAAGATTCAACTGATTTTTATATTAAAAGTCAGACTCGTATAAATGCTATTCTGCTGCTTAATGAAATACTGGACCAATCTGAAGATTTTGCAATGGTTAATTTTGATAAGTACACTGTCCGCCTCATAGATTATCTGCTGGATGTATATGCTGTTGATAAAAACATTGCTAAATTAAATTTAGATATGGGCGGTGTTTTAATTGATATAAACACGGCAATTATCCTTGGACTAATTCTAAATGAGATTATATCTGATGAATTAAAATATGAATCTATTGAAGATAGATATTCTGAATCTGTAGATATGGATAAATATGAATTGAATATTAGTTTAAAATCAGATAATGGAACTGTTAAACTGACCATGAATTATAATGGTATTGAAGAAGATATTAATGAACCTGAAAAGCCTAAGTCAATGTTAAAATTTATAATGACCATATTAGAACATTTTGATGGTTCAATTGAGTTTATTGAAGATAAAAAGAAGATCAATCTTATTCTAAGGGAAATTAAAGTTTAAAAAGTTCCTCAAAATTCATTATATTCTTTTTTAATATAAATTTTATTTCTTATTTTTAGTTTATCACATTATATTCAATTTTTCAACATATAATTTAATTAATATAGAATTCAAAAATGATTTAAATTAAATATTTTTTTACCAATTATAGTGGATTTATAATCGTAGTTTGGTATATAAATTTATTTATTTTAAGGTAGTTAAGCCTTCAATGTTAGTTGAAGTGGTTAAATTTCTTAACTAGTTCTTTATATTTTCAACTAAATTTATTAGGTGAATTTTAAATTGTATGATACATTCAATATTATGAATGTACTGGATATGGACTATTAATGTGATAATGGGATAATATCAAATAATGGAAAGTATTATTAATAAGTAAAAATATATTAACTAATTGAAAACTAGTGCATGTAAATATAGATAGTTGCCTAGTTATCGCCTCCACGCATACATTTGCAGACCAATTTATAATTATATCTTGGTCTGCATATAAAACTTATTTTTTTAAAAATTTTTAAATCCTCAAAAAATTCAAAGAATTTTTTGGGTTCAGGAAAACAAGTTTTCATTCAACCTTAAAAATCTCTGATTTTTGAGACCTTCAAACATTTCACGTTTAGGTTTATCGGAAACCTACGGTTACGAAAGGTTAGGAATTACGGTTAATTTGTAATTCCTAAAATGAGTAAACCGATTACTGCAGTAAAAAAATTTGCAGTTAAGGAAATCAAAAATGCGGTTCTATATTTCATTTCCAATAAAAACATGATTAAAACACTTTCTATAAAAATGACAGCTATTTCAATAATATAAATATTGTTTAAAATATTATAATAGCTGTATGTGGTTAGTGGAAGTGTAAATGTTAAAAACAGCATATCAAATTCAATATTTAATTTGTAATTAATGTATAAAATTTCAAAATCAGAAAATAAAGGCATAAAGGAGGTGAAAAGTATGGAAAAAATAACAAGAAGGATGATTTCATCCAAACTTTTCACCAGGACTTGTTCGGCCCTACTTTAAAGTGGCTATCACAAATAAATAAAATTTTGTCCCATAAAATGTGAGTTATTTCACAAGTGATATTATTTGCACATAAATTCTTAAGAAAAAGAAGTTTTAGATGGATAAATTCAGTTTTTAATCCGGTTATTTGATGTATAATCTGGATTATAATGACTTACCAGTATTTTTTTACCAGTGAAACTACTGTGAAAGATATTCCTAAAACTAAAATGATAGTTGCTCCTGAAGCTAAATTGAATATGTATGAAAGTAACAAGCCAACTACAGTTAAAATAACCCCGGTTATTACAGAAAATAACATTAATTTTTTAATATCATAGGTAAATTGTTTGCTTATGGCGGCAGGAATACTTAAAAGAGCAATTATGAGGATTACCCCCACTACTTTAATAAGAACCACTACACTTAATGCCACGAGAGATAAAAGAAGCATGTAAATAAATTCGGTAGGGACTCCTAACACCTTTGAGAATTCTTCGTCGAATGATATAGCTAAAAATTCTCTCTGGAATAGAAAAACTGTTGCTATAATTATCAGGTCTAAAATGAACATTATATAAAGATCGGAATTATCTATGGTTAATATGCTTCCAAAAAGGTAACTAAATAGGTCTGGAGCATTTCCGGGAGTTAAATTTATGAAGATTATACCAATAGCCATGCCTACACTCCATAAAATTCCAATGGCAGTATCTTCACTAACTTTAACTCGATCTCTAACTGCACCTATTCCTATTGCAGATATGATGCTGAATGGGATGGCTGCCAGTACTGGATTTATACCTAAAAAATAGCCAAGGCCTACACCACCAAAGGCAGCGTGAGATATTGCCCCACTTAAAGAGACTATTCTTTTTATAACCACGTAGGTCCCAACAATTCCGCATGCAATGCTCACAAGCACTGCTGCTATGAGGGCCCTTTGCATGAACTGATACTGAAGCATATTTTCAATCATTTCCTCGCCTGTAATTATTTTTCATGTTTTCCCAGTACTCTGTGGGGGATGCCATGGCTTATAAGTTCAAGTGGACATTTATAAACCTCTTCTAATCCTTTTGCAGAACCCTCTACGGGTCCGTGATAAAATAATTCACGGTTAAGACATGCTATTTTATCAACATGGG
>DADN01000236.1:0-13151 GCA_002509665.1 Methanobacterium sp. UBA8 | reverse complement strand
TATGCTGGCCATGGGTTCATCCATGAGGAGGAGTTTAGGCTCTCTTACAATGGAACGGGCTATAAAAACCCTTTGCATCTGCCCTCCTGAGATCTCGCTTATCTGCCGGTCCTTTAGTTTGTAAATCTCCACATCCTTTAGAGCTTTTTCAACAGCTTCTTCGTCACTTTTTGTGTAACCTTTTAATAATCCGTGGTATCTACCAGAAAGTACTGTATCAAAAACATTTATAGGAAAATCAGGATCAAAAGCAACATGTTGAGGTAGATATCCCATTAATTTTCTGGCTTTTTTTGGGTTCCTGCCAAAGACTTTGACTTCACCATTATCAGGAGTCAAGATACCCATGATAATTTTAATGAGAGTACTCTTTCCACCTCCGTTGGGGCCTATTATTGCCATTAAATCTTTTTCATTTACATTGAGGTTAATATCATGAAGAACAGATAATCTGCCAAATTTTTTTGAGACATTGCTAATTTCAATCACTTTTGAAACCATAATTTAACCTTCACATTGTTATAGACTAAAGAGGTTTAGCATATAGCTTATATTGTTAATTTTAACTAATTGATAGTCATAATTTAACCTTTATTTAATTGTTGTAGACTGGAGATGTTTAGCATATTTTTTAGTTTATATTGCTAATTTTAACTATTTAACAGCCATAATTTAACCTTTATTTATAAAATTAATTTATTTAAGACTCTGAAAATGCTTTAGCGATATTTTCCATATTCTGGAGGTAGTTTTCATCAAGATCATTTACAAACACAACCCTTCCTCCAATTTGAGAGGCTACAGATTGCATATATTTTGGGTCGTACTGTGGCTCTGTAAATACCACGCTTATATTATATTTTTTAGCAGTGTCCACCAGCATTGCAAGTCTCTGAGGTGATGGCTCTTCATCATTAATCATGGCTGCGATCATGGTGAGGTTGTATTCTTTGGCATAATAGCCGAAAGCAGGGTGAAATACAATTATAATGGGGCTTTTTTTCCCTTTAATGAGTTTTGTAGTATTTTTATCTAATTCCTCAAGTTTTTTCAGATATTGATCCCTGTTTTTTTGGAAATAATCTTTATCTGCAGGGTCTAGTTTAACCATGCCCTGGTATATATTTTCAACCATTATCTCTGCATTTTTAGGGTCTGTCCAGATATGGGGGTCCACTTCATCAGATTCATTTTCTGCAGTATTAGATATTAATTTCACGCCTTTTGAGCAGTTTACAACAAGCATAGTTGGGTTTATACTCTTTATTTTGGCCATATAATTATTTTCGAACTCTACAGGTGTTCCTACTTCTGCATACATCTTTGCATTTGAAACCCGGGTTAACTGGCCAGGTAATGGCTCATAAGTGTGGGGGTCTGATCCTGAGGGGACCATCAAAATTACGTTTACTTTATCTCCACCAACTGCCTTTACAAATTCCACTTCTGGACCTATACTCACTGCTACATTTATTTTGCCATTATCTACTTCTTCTTGACTGCTTGCGGCAAAATAAATAAGTGTCCCTGCTATAAAAATGCCTGTAAAAAGTAATAATACGATTATTATTCTTCTCCTTTCCATTGTGAATCCTCAAAGGCTATTAAACTCCATATACTTTATTATTAGTCTTTATTAATATTTAAATATAATGTTAATAAAATTTAGCATAATATTTATAGTAAATTATTAACTTATAATAAAACATGCCAATTGTCAGTATATCTCTAAATGAAAAGTTACTTGAAGAAATTGATAAAATAAAGGATGAAATTGGATTTTCCGGAAGATCTGAAGTAATTAGAGCAAGTGCGAGGATGTTGATAGCAGATAATAAAGAAAAAGAATCACTGGAAGGCCAAATTAATGCAATACTTGTTTTAATTCATAAACAGGAAGTTGAAGATACGGTAACTGAAATAAAACACGATTTTGAAGATATTGTCAATACTCAAATTCACAGCCACCTTAAAGACAGCACATGCCTTGAAATATTTATTTTAGATGGTTCAGCAGATAGAATTAAAAAAATTGCTAAAATGTTCCAGATAAGCCGCAAAATTGATTATGTTAAGTTAATTGTGGTATAAAGATTCATGTTACTTGATTAAATGTGTAATTATCCGCAAATTAATTTAAAGTTTATGCGCATTCTTATTTTAATTGGAATACCATTTTCTATTAAATTACATCCGTATGATATTTATAAAGGGTAATATAAACTTAAAATATATTATAAAATTAGATAATATATGATCGTTATTGAATATGGTTTACTTATTATAGGATTTGAGAAAATGAAAGTATTAATCATCGGTTCAGAAGGTATGTTGGGTCATGATTTGGTGGATAGTTTATCTCCTGAAAATGAAATCAGTACCACGACAATTGACACTTTAGATATTACAGATATTAATAAAACAATCAAAACAGTAAAAGAAATTAATCCAGATGTGGTAGTAAATGCTGCAGCATTTACCAATGTGAATGAATGTGAATCTAAATTTGATTTAGCATATAAAGTAAATGTGCTGGGAACAAGGAATGTAGCTGTCGCATGCAGAGAGGTTGACAGTGCCCTTGTTTATATATCCACTGACTATGTTTTCGACGGTACTAATGGCGATTCATATTATGAATATGATCAAACTAATCCATTAAGTGCTTATGGTAAAACCAAGTATTTAGGTGAGGTTTATACTCGTGATATTTTAAACAAATTTTATATAGTTAGAACTGCATGGTTATATGGTTACCACGGCCCTAATTTTGTTACTACAATGCTTAATTTAGCCAAAACAAATGATACTATTTCTGTTGTTAAAGACCAGGTAGGCTGCCCTACTTATACTGCAGATCTCGCAAATGCCATTGAGCAGCTTATTAAAAAACCAGCCTACGGCATTTATCATGTTACAAATAGCGGGCACTGCTCATGGTATGAATATGCCCGAGAAATTTTTGATATAGCTGGGATCGATGTAGGAGTAAAGCCAGTTACTACAGAAGAGTTTCCTACACCTGCATTAAGACCAGAATATTCAGTTCTTGAAAATTATAACTGGAAAATGGAAGGNNAGGGAATATATGGAGCTATTATAAATTGATGGAGAAAGGAGGATAACAAATGAAGGGAATAGTTCTGGCAGGAGGATCAGGTACAAGACTTTATCCTATTACAAAATCTATTTCAAAGCAGTTGATCCCTATTTATGACAAGCCAATGGTATATTATCCATTATCCGTTCTTATGCTTGCAGGTATTAAAGAGATACTGATTATCTCAACTCCTCGAGATTTACCTCTCTATGAAGAGTTGTTAGGAGACGGCAGTGATTTAGGAGTTTCTTTTTCGTATGCAGTGCAGGATGAGCCTAGAGGACTTGCAGAAGCGTTTATAGTTGGGGAAGATTTCATTGGTGATGACAGTGTGGCCTTAGTACTTGGAGACAATATATTTCACGGTCACAGGTTCAGTGAAATATTAAAAAGGGCTGCAGCACTCGAAGAAGGTGCAGTTATTTTTGGATATTATGTTAAAAATCCAAGGGCTTTTGGTGTAGTTGAATTTGATGATGAAGGCAATGTACTTTCTCTTGAAGAGAAACCAGAAAATCCAAAATCCAAATATGTTATTCCTGGACTCTATTTCTATGATAATGATGTAATTAAAATAGCTAAAAATGTAAAGCCTTCTCCTAGAGGAGAACTTGAGATTACATCTGTAAATGAGGCCTATTTAAAGAGAAAACAATTAAAGGTTGAATTGTTAGGCCGTGGAATGGCTTGGCTAGATACGGGAACACATGATGGACTTTTAGAGGCCAGTAACTTTGTTGAAGCTATACAAAAAAGACAGGGATTTTTTATAGCGTGCCTGGAAGAAATTGCTTACCATAATGGGTGGATAGGTGCCGAAAAAGTCATGAAACTAGCTAAAACTTTAGAAAAAACCGAATACGGTAATTATCTTATTGAACTGGTAAACAACAATCGATTTTAATATTTCAATTTAAAAAATTCAAACGAGTGGAGAGTATGGGTAAATTTAAATTTATAAAAACATCTATTGAGGATGTTTATATCATAGAACCTACAGTTTTTGGAGATGAAAGGGGCTACTTCATGGAAACTTACCATGCAGAAGAATTTAGGGAAGCAGGATTAGATTTTAACTTTGTTCAGGATAATCAATCTAAATCCAAAAAAGGAGTTCTCAGGGGGCTTCATTTTCAGCATGCCAAACCTCAAGGTAAACTGGTCCGTGTTATCAAAGGTGAAGTATTTGATGTGGCAGTTGATTTAAGGAAGAATTCAGCAACATACGGCAAATGGGAAGGAGTTATTCTTTCTCAGGAGAATAAAAAACAGTTTTATGTACCTGAAGGCTTTGCACATGGTTTTTTAGTACTTTCAGATGAAGCAGAATTTACCTATAAATGCACCAACTTTTACAACCCTAACGACGAAGGTGGAATAATCTGGAACGACCCTGATATAAATGTTGAATGGCCAATTGGTCCAGATATGGAAATTATCCTATCTGAAAAGGATGAAAAGTTGAAAACATTTAAAGAAACTGATATTGATTTTTAAATGTTTAGGTGCATTATGCAAAATAAAATTAATGAATTAAAAGAGTTACGCATTGAGTTAAAAAAAAGGCATAATTATGGGAAAAATGTGGAAATAGGGGATTTTACATATGGTAACCCTAGTATATTAAGCTGGGAAGAAGGCAATAAACTAAAAATTGGTAAATTTTGTTCTATTGCAAGTGATGTTACTATATTTTTAGGTGGAGAACATAGAAGTGACTGGGTAACTACATATCCATTTAATGCACTCTTAAAAAGTTATAACAACATTAAAGGGCACCCTAAAAGCAAAGGAGATGTTGTAATAGGCAACGATGTGTGGATAGCTATGGGTGCTACAATTTTATCTGGAGTAACCATAGGCGATGGTGCAATTGTTGGGGCTAATTCGTTAATTTCAAAAGATGTTGAGCCTTATTCAATTGTTGGGGGAAATCCTGGAAAATTGATAAGATATAGATTTGATAGTAAGATAATAAAAGAGCTTTTAGAAATTAAATGGTGGAATAAAAAATTAGACGAAATAGCAGAGATTATTCCATTATTGCAAAGTGAAAATGTATCAGAAATAATTAAGAGATATTCAACTAACCCTAATGCTATTTCATCTTTAAAGGGTTTAATAAAAAGATAATTATTCTGAACATTATTTAAAGGAGATAAAGAAAATGCCTAAAATACTAATTACAGGGGGAGCAGGGTTTATAGGAAGCAATTTTGTAAGATACATGCTTGATAAATATGATGACCACCAGATTGTAAATTTGGACTCCCTCACATACTGCGGAAATCTGGAGAATTTGAGCGAAATTGAAGATAATCCTAATTATACCTTTTGTAAGGGCGATATAACAGATAAGGAGTTAGTTTTTAAAATTACCTCGGATGTGGACTATATTATTAACTTTGCAGCAGAATCTCATGTAGACCGCAGTATTGAAGATCCGGAGATATTTATAAAATCAAACGTACTTGGAACCCAGGTTCTTCTGGATGCTGCCAAAGAATATGGGGTTAAAAAATATTTACAGGTATCCACTGACGAAGTTTATGGTTCATTGGGTAAAACCGGTTATTTCAAGGAAGATACACCCCTGGCTCCTAATAGTCCTTATTCTGCCAGTAAAGCCAGTGCTGATTTGATGGTCAGGGCTTATAATAAAACATTTGATTTACCTGTAAACATAACCCGCTGTTCCAATAATTACGGCCNNATCCCTTTAATGATATCCAATGCCCTTGAAAATAAACCTCTGCCTGTATATGGTGATGGACTGAATATACGGGATTGGTTACATGTTTACGACCACTGTTCAGCTATAGATCTTGTTCTCCATAAGGGGAAACTTGGTGAGATCTATAATGTAGGCGGAAACAATGAGAAAAAGAATATAGAAATAGTAAAATTAATTCTTCAAAATTTAGATAAGCCGGAATCACTTATTAAGTTTGTAAAAGATAGATTAGGCCATGATAGGAGATATGCTATAGATTCCAGCAAAATACAAAATGAATTAGGCTGGACACCAAAATATACCTTTGAAACAGGTATAGCTGAAACCATAGAATGGTATTTAGGTAACCGAGAATGGTGGGAAAGGATAAAAAGCGGCGAATACATGGCTTATTATGAAAGAATGTACAAAAATAGATGAGTTAAGGGGATTTAATTAGTTAACTCTTCTTAAACTTAGTCGGTATAAAACTCTCAATTTACTTTTTTGTATTTTTAGCTTCAGTGTATAAGTTTCCAGATATTTTTTCCATTTTCATTACAATTTTAAATAATGAGCTTATTTCTTCATCATATAATCCTTTAAATAGAGAAATTATAGATTCAGCATCTTCAGGGCTCCTTTTTTCCCAGTATCTCCTGCACTCATCTGTAGTTCTTAATCTTAAAATACGTCTATTATCTGGGTCCCGTTCTATTTTCATAAAGCCCCTTGCTTCTAATCGGACTGCCAGCTGCTTCACGTTTTGATGGGTAGTACTTAACGCATCTGCAACTTCCTGCATAGATGGGTCGTGATTAAATGCATTTTCTATAACAATCATCATTAACCATTGTTTAGTTGTTATTTTATCCTCTGCAAGCTCTTTATTTATTATATAGCCCCAGCGTTGTTGAATAAGAAATATAAATACTAGTATGTATTGTTCCATCTCAAATCGGTCTGGATTTCCATTTGAATTCGGTTCCATCTTTATCAGCTCATAGATATTTTGTATTTTCCATGTATATGTAATATATTACCTGTATGAATAACATATTGCCTAATAAGAATATAAACTTTATGAAATTAGATTCCATATAAAAAGAGAGTAAAGGCTAAGCGCCTCTGAATCAATGAATTTAATCAAATTATGTAATTTTAAAGCTTTTTACAGTTTGTTCAATTAAATAATCATCTTTTTCATAATAGTCGCTGAAAACCATTAACTGCAGTTCATATACATTTACATTATCCTTTGTAATTGTTGTCCTGTCTATGTAAAACGGCGCCGCTATATCGTTAGAAAATACTGGATTATTCTGGCATTTGTATATGGTTCTAAACCCAGTTATACCGTTATAATTTATATCCTGCTCAAAAACCTCGACTCCGCCCCACCATGTACGTATATGCACATCCTGCGTGTTTTTATAATCTTGAAGCGAGTTTCCAAACTCATTACCAATTTTACCATACCAGACTATAGCTTCAACACTGTTTCCATATACTAAATACAATCTAGCATCTTTTCCTGCATTTTTATAGGATTGCTTTTCCCATACTGCAGGGTAACTAATTGAAAAGCCTTTTCCAGTAACATTTTTCATTTTAATACTGTTTGAGAGATAGCTGTTGTTAAAAATTGACATAATTGATGGAAATATATCATAATCCCTGGTGACATTTTGAATTTGATTACTGTCACGTTTACCTGTAGATGCAGCAGTTACGTTAAAGTAAGCTGATGTAGAATTCAGTGGAACATAGAACTTCTGTTTAAAATACCCGTTGGAATCAGCCTTTAAAGTGATGTTATTAATCACTGGATCATTAAAAGCTGTATCTACATAGCTTTGAAGATTAAGATTACTTCTTAAGGTCATATTTGAGATAATATAAATGGTAGCGCCAGGTTCGCTTTTACCTTCCAGTACAAGACTTTTATTTTTATAATTGAGTTCCTGCAGGGGTTTAATTGAAAGAAATGTTAACGGACGTTGTATTTCCATATCCTGGGAAACTTCATATTTTCCATGTACCTGTGAAACTACAGAAACTTTGGTATCAGTGACATTAAGTGGAATGTTAAGATTATAATTAAAGTTACCATTATTATCTACCTTAACTGGCACTTTATTTAAGTTTAAATCAGCATCATATAGAAAAACTCGAGCATTTGGCTCTGAGGAGCCGTTTATAGTATACCCAAGAGTACTGCTATCTATTTGTGCGTTAGATGTCTCTAAAGATAAGTAAGTAATATCTGGAACCAGTATTCCTGCCATTACAATGAATACTAAAGCACATATACAAAATACACTTAATCCCAGCACTGCTTTATTAGTATTGCTCTGTCCTTTGAACCATTCTTTTAGTTTATTTATATAACTCAAGTTTCTTACTTCCAAAGTTTTAGGTTAAAAAAAGTTTAATATTTATATAGACATTCTGATATTTATCTTATCTGGTAATTTTATTATTTGTTTTTACGCCCTTTCCGGTATTCATGTGTAAATTCAGCATCGTAGAGTTTGGAAGGAGTAATATCACCAGGATCAAGAACGTTACCTACTATTATAATCGCTGTCTTTTCAATTCCAGCTTCTTTAACTTTAGAAGCAATATCATTTAAAGTGCCTTTAACAATCAACTGGTCATTCCATGAGGCCTTCTTAACAACTGCAACTGGGGTATCTTCAGAATAGTGGGTTAAAAGATCAGAGACGACATTTTCAATCATGTGAATTCCTAAAAAGATGCACATGGTAGCATTGTGCTTTGCAAGTCCTTTGATGGATTCGGATTCTGGTTTAGGGGTTCTACCTTCAGGTCGTGTTATAATAACTGTCTGTGATACTTCAGGCAGTGTTAATTCAGATTCAAGTGCAGCTGCAGTTGCAAATAAAGAGCTTACACCTGGAATAATTTCAAAATTTATATTATTGTACCTTAAAAATTCAATCTGTTCCCCTATTGCTCCATATATGGATGGATCTCCTGTATGTACTCTTGCAATGATTTTGCCCTGTTTTGTTTGTGTATCCATTATTTCCAGAATTTCATCCAGGTTCATGGAGGCGCTGTTATATATTTCAGCTGTTTCTTTAGCTACACTTAGAACTTCTTTATTTACAAGTGACCCTGCATAAATGATAATATCTGCATTTTTTAATGCCTTCTGGCCTTTAACGGTTAAAAGTTCAGGATCTCCAGGTCCTGCACCTATAAATATTACTTTTCCTTCCATTTCATTCACTTCTTTTTAAGTTTACGTTGTTTTTAATTGTAATAGCTTCAAATGGACATTTTTGAACGCAAATTGAACAGTATCCGCATGAATTTGCATTAATTTCTACTTTGCCATTTTCTTTGATCTTAACAGTTTCATCTCTTAGGGGGCATACTTCATAGCAAATATGACTGCAGTTATCTCCACCCTGGCAGATTTCTTCACTGACGACAGCGGATTTTGCTGCAAATCCAAGTTCTCTCTTTACAGCTTCTTTGATCCTGTAACCTGCAATGTGTAATAATGTGTCTCCAATTTGAGGATCAATATCCATGGATGCTAAACATGGATAATTATGGTATCTACCCCCCGCCTCAAATTCAGCTTCATCAACAGGTACATTTTTTAATTTTTCTGCCACAAACCATGTTGAACCGCAGGGAGCACCTCTTTTAACTTCAACATGTCTTATTAGGTTATCCGCTTTGATTTCAAGTTCTGGCTTTCCAAAGGATTCTACAAATTCATCTATATATTTGTCTCCAACCGGCTCAAGTGAACAGAAAGGCTTTGGAAACACTATTCTGGCATCTTGTGTCTCACTTTCTATTTCCCTCTGGAGGCCTGCTGGAATTTGTTTTGGGTCATGTATTGGGACAATTATGGATTTTGCTCCACTTTTAGATGCAATAGGAGGTATAATCATATTTATATCACCATATAATCCAATAGAAATGATCAAATCTGCTTCAGGAAGATTATCTGGAACATATCTGGTGACATCATCTATAAATTCAGGTAAATCTCCAGGGACTTCATGTATTCCTACTATGGAAGACGCAAGTCCCATTTTAGATATATGGTTTATAATGCGTGAACCATACTTCCCAGATGTTAGTATAAATATATTCATTTTAAGCCTCGGAAATTTAAAAATGATATGGATTCCCTTTTAAATTTATTTGCTTATTTTATGAAATTAAAATGTTTTATACCCTGATTAAAAGAGAAAACTGGTTAATTGTATGATTATTTTTATATAAAAACATAGCTAAGTTCTACTTGAAATGTTGTATTTATGTATTTGTAGTTTGAACCCTACATACTATAAAATCATTGTTTTCATACACTATTTTTGCATACTTTGGTATAATCTGGTGAATGTCTTTACTGAAATATATCAGTCCTCCAGGTTCTGTACGATAAGTCTGATTACTTGAAGAGAACTTTAACCGTTTGTCATATACAAGGTAACCTATATTTCCTTTAATCAGTGAGGATTGATTGACTTTACCGATCAAAGCGCGATTATACCTCAATAGAGGCTGTCCAGTGTCTGCTACTAAAAACATTCCAGAATAATAGTTGGATATCACGATTCTTTTGTTTTTATCTCCATTTTTATGGAACCAGTTTGCTAAATCTATTTCAGAAGCAGATGGCGGTGCTATACTTATGGTTCCAAACTCTGTTTGAGCTCCAAAAGTAGCTGTTTTAGGGTTGCTTGCTATTAATGCACCGTTTATCGCTGCGAATAAGAATATTGCTCCTAATAATAAATGTCCTAATGGTAAACTTGATATTTTCTTTTCTTTTATCCATTTGTACGTTTGATACAAGCCGAAGCCGCCTAATATTGAGAGAGGTAGCAGTATATAAATAAGGACTCTGTAAGATACCATATTAAGCCCAAACCAGTTTATTTTACTGAATATAAACATGACAACTATCCATACAATTAAAAGAACAGCTTTATCTTTCATTGTTTTTTGTAAATCTAATTTATATGTGGCTAATGCACCTATAAATGCAAATAATAGTACTATAATGCCTAATTGCCATATGTAATGAATCAGATCTAAAGGCTGGTTGTAACTGTATGAAATTGAGTCCTTATAACCAGTTACAGCACCTATTCCATTATGCAGTATATTTTGAATGATATGAGGATCTAGAATTAGGACAGATAGTAATGCTATAGCTGCTGCACAAACTGGAGGTAATATCCACGCAATATACTTCTTAAAAACATGTATATCTTTATTTAAAATGGATTTAACGATAATAAAGGAGGTTATTGTTAAAAATAATAAAAATGCAGCTGATTGGTGGATTAATGCCATTAAAATGAATATTATTCCAGATATTAATGCATATTTATATGTGTCTCTTTTTAGAGATATATAAAATAAATATACTGCAATAGGGAAGATGATCAATGCTATATTTTCCGGGATAGGTAAAACTATCCTGTTAACTAAATTACTTGATAATATTAAAAAACCTGCAGAAACTCCTGCAGTTAATCCATAAAATTTGTATCCTACATATGAAACTGATAATACGATACCTGCTGCTATTAAAGGCTGTAAACACCGTGCTATCAAGAAATAATTCATTTTTGTAATGTATCCAATAGCTGCAATAAATAAATGGAATAATGGGACATATCCTATTTTTTGCGGCCCGTTTTGTAGACTTATTAACGGATCTGTAAGCGTAAACCCGTACTGGGCATATACTTCCGCAATATGTATGTGGTGGATTATATCCCAGCTTAAAGGCCATCCATACTGTAATGTTGGAATCAGCCCTATGAAAAATGCTATGATTGAGGGAATAATAATTAAAAAATTTTTATTAACATTTTTATAATTAAACATTACAATAATTATAGTATTTTTCCTATAAAAAGCATGCCTAATAATATACTATAATCTTAAATTCATTAAAAGAATTGAGCATTTTTAACAATAAATATAATACATAATTTTTTTTGATTATTATTTTGTATATTTCACTAAAATATAAAATAAGTACTAATCATTCATTAAAAAAGAATAAATATGTATTTCTACAGTTATTTGCCCTGTTGTTTAACTTTATGTTCCGAATTACTGGAAATTTCACCGGCACGGATGTCATAATGGGGATCATTTACAACTCTGTTTATCATTCGGGTCATGGAATCTAGAATTATTCCTGTAAATGCTAAAAATCCTCCTACCAACGTCATCATTATGGCGATAACCGTAGGGGCCAAACTCTTTGTTGTCCCGCCTAAATAATCTCCAAAGAATACAAGGCCTAATATTACTCCTATAATGATTATTATAGATCCCGGCAGCGTAAAATAATATAAAGGTCTTTGAAATTCAAGATCATTTATTACTCTCATCAGCACGCCTACACCATGGCTTACAGGGTTTTTTGTAGAACCATCTACATCATATCTAACACTAATTTCAACTTCTTTGATTCGAAGCCCTGCATTTGCAGCATCCATTAACATTTCACTTTCTATACCAAAATCAATACAGCTGAATCTGAATGCAGGCATTGTATGTCTTGCAAAAGCTCTAAATCCACTTTGGCTGTCAGTAATATCAAGCCCGCTGCTTAAATTGGTGGCCTTATCCAGAACTGTTTGGCCGACACGCCTGTAGGACGGAGTATCTTTTTTATTCCCGTTAATATATCTGCTGCCGTTTACAATATCGGCTTCGCCGTTTAGTATAGGATTTATTAGTTTTGGTATTTCTTCAGGATTGTGCTGTCCATCAGAATCTATAGTTACTATAACTTCAGAGGCTCTTGCAGCTTCAAAACCAGTTTTTAATGCTGCACCTTTCCCTTTATTAAAAGAATGACTTATCACTTCAGCCCCTGCAAGTGTGGCGATTTCTACAGTATTGTCAGTACTGCCGTCATCAATTACAATTATATTGTCTACGTATTTTTTAGTATGGAGTACAATACTCCCGAGGGATACCTCCTCATTGTAGGCAGGCAGTATGGCCGTTATTTTAGTCATTTTTTTCCCTTTTTATCCCCTTTTATACTTGACTAATAGATTAAAATTAGTATATATTAATTAGTTCTTAGTTTGCATATAAATAATTTGTTATTATTGAATAATAAAGTTCTTTNNATCTTTAATTTGTTATATCGGGTAATAACTTATTTTTAACTTTTTTATACAATGTATTAAGTTGTAAATTTTTTATAGTATGTTATAATATTCTAATCTACTTTATAACCTTTAGTAATCATCTTAGTCTGTTTGATCTCTCTTTAATGTACTACTTTTTTTTATATTTGGATTA
>DADN01000053.1 GCA_002509665.1 Methanobacterium sp. UBA8 | reverse complement strand
AGCAAAACCCGGACTTCCTGCAAAGAACCTTATAGAAGTAAGGATTAGCGACGTATTCCAGTGCGCTCCCGGCCCTGATGCAGGAAAGAAATTACTCTAATCAAATTTAACCATATAATATCAGCACAATATCTGGATAAGCACCCATAAGCACCCGGATAGAAGAATAAATATGGCTGAGAGTGTCGAAAATGGTTGAGAATAAGGGAAATGCCCCTGTTTTTTGTGAAAAGTTCTGTATAGTCTGCAAGGGTGCAAGAAAGGGAAACAAAATTTGCAAAGCTATACAGAATATCGAACTGAAAATCTTCGGGAAAAATGGCTGTATCTGGGGAACAGCAAGGACAAAATATTATGGAGTCACTCCTGATAAAAAACTCCCTGGGAATTCAAGAAAAGATAAACAAAAACTAAACGGTAAACAGAATGGTAAAAAGAGACAAAAATAAGAAATAAAATCCAATACTGTAATAAGAAATAAAATCCAATGATGTAAAGGGCTACGATATACCTAATCTTTTATAGTGGCAAGTTCAGAAAACAAGTACTAAGTACAAAATAAAAGCAAATTGACCATTTATAGATGGTAACTATTCAGGTAGCCTTATAAAGGCTACACAATTTTTCCTCTTTCAGAGAAAAATTGGATAATCTACAAAATTTGCGGGAAAATCTGTAGATATTATAAAAATTCTGACATCCAGAGATTCAAGCTTCTTCTGGCCAAAGGAAAAAATAAAAATTTTAAAATCGAGAAGCAGTGAGAGTAGAAGATAAATATAAACTTTTGGCTTTGTGGAAATCCTCAGAAATAATTAATCTTTACTTCTTTGAAGAACTGATCCCAAAACTCAAAATTAGTTCTCTGAGTCTCGAGCTTTAACAATCAATCTTTGGAAGATCAATCGAGTTTCTTGTTATATAAAATGGTTCTGAAATTTTTATTGATTTAAGAAGGAGATTTGTATTGGAATTAGCTCAAAATGAGTGACATGATCTTTTTTACGTACTTATTTTCAGCCTCTTGAAGCTGGTTTAAATAGTTTTTCTACAAAGTCAAAATTTCCTTAACACCGTCCTCAAATGTTAACTCAAACCTACCCATCTGAATATAATAACGGTAATACTTTTTAGGAGTCGTTTATGAATGCCGAATAGTCACTTTAAACAAATAGTTCTAATTTTCAAAAAAATATATATATAAAAAATTATAACAGGATACATACATTGAACATAAAATGCATTGTTTATAAATGAAATAATAATCTTGTATTTATTAACATCTAACTTTTATTTACATATATCAATTAAAATTTATACTTATATTTAGTTGAAAAACATAAGGCACAATTAAATAAACTCTAAATTATTCATTATACAACCTTCGCAAAAATTTTAACTAATGGTAACAGGCTCTGATAATATGCTTAAAAAAAATTTCTTTTTATAATTTTACATGTTTATTGCTTCTACTTTAAGGCAAAAAGACCACTTGAATCCTGAGGATTTGTGAACGCAAAAGTCAGGATAATAAGAGAGCTTATATGATTGAGCTAAAATTTTTGCTTTTTAAAATAAATATAAAAATAAAGTATGGATTAAACAGGAAATAGTAGCACATGAATTCGATTTCGTTTTGTAAACAGAGACCTCATGTCCCTGAAATAAAATATATCCTATTGATGTTCTTCAGCACACGAATAATTTTGAGTATAATCGGAGTGCTATCTCGTAAAGTTTTAGCAATGTACGGGACGAGTCAAACTACCTGGACAAAACACGCCTGGCTGGATATATGGGGGGTTTGGGATACAGGCTGGTATATGGATATTTCTCAACATGGCTATACTCCAGGCTCTCTGCATCAGGTGATTTCACAGGAGACTAACATCGCGTTTTTTCCCCTGTACCCATTAATAATGAGATTTTTAGGCTTGATTACAGGAAATTATTATCTTGCTGGCTTAATAATATCAAACTTTTGTTTAATAATTTCTTGTGTTTATCTTTACCGGCTTGTAAGGCTTGATTATGATGAAGATACCTCCATTAAATCAATAAAATATCTGCTTCTTTTTCCAGTCTCTTTCATCCTTTCGGGAGTTTTCACAGAATCCCTGTATCTTACTCTTACTTTGATGTGTTTCTATTATGCCAGAACCGGTAAGTGGCACCTAGCTGGGATCACAGGGTTCTTTTTATCCTTAACAAGGTCTACTGGTGTTCTTGTCGTTTTACCTTTGCTTTACGAGGGTCTTATGCCCTTGCTAAGAGAAAATGAAAACTTAAAAAGCCTTAAAAACTCCAGGCATAAGATACTGCCCCTATTTTATCTTTCTTTAGTTCCCCTGGGCACAATTTCTTTCATGATCTTTAATTATCACCTAACTGGAGATTTCATGGCTTTTGCACATTCTCAGGTAATGTGGCAAAGACATCTTGGAAATCCTCTGGAGATTTTAATTAACGGTTATCATGGGAATATTTACACATCCTTTGAGGCCGTTTTTGCCGCCATTGCTATCCTTATTTTTATATTGTTTTACAGAAAGATCCGGTTTTCTTACTGGTTATTTTGTATGTATTCTATTCTCGTCCCACTTTCTACCGGGATTCAGTCTATGCCTAGATTTATTCTTGTAATTTTCCCTATTTACATTCTTTTTGCGAATATTACTAAAAGTCGCGTTTCAGAAGACTTCGTTATGCTATCATTCGCTCTTCTTCAGGGTTTTCTGATGGTGTTCTGGACTACTAGTTTCAATTTGGTGATATAATTGTGATCTTTCATTAATTTTGTATAAAAATTGCTAATTATTGTCTTACTTATTAAATCCAGTTAAAAGTTGGAGTTAAAAATGTATGCTAAGTATGAACTAACAGTAATTATTCCTACCTTTAATGAAGAGGTCAATATTGCCAGGATAATCGAGGCTGTGAACTCAACTCTTTCATTAAATAAAATTCATGGTGAGATTCTTATTGTTGATGACGAATCTC
>DADN01000233.1 GCA_002509665.1 Methanobacterium sp. UBA8 | reverse complement strand
AACACTTTTGGATTTCATGATTTTTTTATTTTATTATCAGCTGGAGTTTTAATTAATTTACATAGTTTAGAGATAAATTAAAATATTATGGGGTATAGAATTAATAATGTACCTGTTAATAAGATTAAAAACTGATTTTATATTGGAGTTTAAAAATGAGAAGAATTATTCAGCTTGCTCTATTCTTATCTGTATTTTTCGTAGGATTTCTAGCTATTGATTACTATATTTTTAATAGATTAGGCATGCTGTTGGGTGTACCTTCGACTATAATCACAATATTGGTAATTATATTTACTGCTGCTTATCCTGTTGCAGCGATACTTGAAGGCACGTTATCCAATGAATTTACACGTATAATCTATACAGTATCTGCTACATGGATGGGTGTTGCACTTGTTTTAGGATATACTCTTCTTGCCTATGAAATAGTGAATTTTGTATTCCCTATTCCTTCATTTACTGCAGGAGTTGCAGTACTGATAGTTGCTTCAATTATAAGTGCGTATTCAATCATCAACAGTATATATCTAAATATTAAAGAAATTGAGATACCGATACAAAATTTGGAACGCGAATTGAAAATTGCTCAAATAAGTGATACTCATATCGGGCCTACCAGAAATTCTGGATTCATGAAAGAAATAGTTAAAAAAATCGCCCCTTTAAATCCAGATTTGGTGTTAATAACTGGAGACCTTGTTGAAGGAACTGTAGGTTTACATCCGTCCATGTTTGATTCAACTAATAACCTTAAATCCAAGATTTTTTTTGTAACTGGCAATCATGATATGTATGGTGGATTGGAAAATGTTTTTGAAGTTCTTAAAACTACAAATATAAATATACTGCGAAACGAAGTGGTTGAATTTGAAGGCTTACAGATAGTTGGGGTGGAGTATTCGACCCAGAGAAATTACCTCAAAACTGTACTTTCTGAATTAGAAATTGATAAATCCAAGCCTTCACTTCTGATGTATCATGTACCTATAGAAGTTGAATTTGCAAATGAAGCCGGTATTGACCTGCAGCTTTCTGGACATACTCATAAAGGACAGATATTCCCATTAAACTTTTTTGGAAAACTTGTTTTTCCATATTTCAATGGATTATATAATCATAATGAAACACAAGTTTATGTATCTCCCGGAACTGGAACATGGGGCCCTCCAATGAGATCTGGTTCTAGAAGTGAAATAACTTTAATTAATCTCAAAAAGAAGTAATTGGGGATATATGTAAATACTATTTTTTTTATATTTTGGACATAATTAAAAATAATGAAATTATATTAAATACGAACTGACTAATAATAAATGCTTTTTTTTCTAACCTAAAACGGTTTATTGTATTATTCAGTCTTGGCAGTTATGAACTTTCAGATTTTTTAAATATAGTTGGTCATTGGAACAGAATTAGTTTTGAAAAAGTACAATTCCACTATAACTTCATATAACAAGCCATGCTGGTTGGATCATGAGATGATTTAATGCTAGCTATTATAATAATCTCAGTTAATTAAATTCATCTAAAAATAGATATTGGGAGTTTATTTTCTAACTCCAAAGAAATTTATTGCTTCTATCAAATCTTGAAAAGCAACTAATTCTTGTTTTAGCACATCTTCACGGTTTAAAGTCCCGCTCATTTCTCCATCCACGGTTAATTTATCTGGACCTCTTGCAACCAGCCGATTTACGCCGTCGCTGCTTAAGATTTCTTCTGCAACTTTATCGTGTACATATGCCCGGCCAGGTATTATTACAGTGTCTTTTAACTGGCTGAAATCTACTTCTTCAAGATCTTTTTGAGTAATAAGACAGCCAATATCCTGGTCTACTGCAACAACATTAACAAGGTCAGATGCTTCAATATTTCCAATTATTTTTTTTATAAACGGAGCTGCAACCTTACTTGTTACTATGGTAGCTTCTGAAGTGACTTTAGATAATATATCTAAATATTCTGTATTTTTATCCTTTGAAATTGCAAAAGGAGTATCGTTATCTGGATCACAAAGTGGAGTTCCTGTCACTTTGAAATTGAATTCATCGTTAATTTTTCTAACTAACGCTTCAAATTCATCAAGTTCATGGGGAACTACTCCATCTAATACTGGTTCATTACCTAATATTAAACCTTGATTCCTGAAATTAGCAAATCTCATGAGTATGAATGCTTTTGCACCCCAATCCTCTAAAGTAGAACAAGTTTTAAACAAATCTTCACCATCATTTACTCCAGGTACTATAACAGAAGCAGCATGTACCTCTGAGCTTTCACAGAATATTTGAAGGGCTTTAATTGATTCTTCGGCAGTTTTATCATTTACCCATTCCCTTCTTATCTGTGGATCTGTAGAAAATACAGTAAATGTTACTTCGCTGACTTCCTTTGAAATAAGATCTTCTGCCATTTTAGCATCAGTAATACCTTTACCGCTGGTATATCCAAGGTGTACAGGTAGCCCAAAATCAGAGAATGCAGAAACTACGTCAAGTAGGTGGGGATAACAGCTTACATCTCCTCCACCACTTATATTTACTTTTAAATTAGCATCACGATAGTCCCCTAACATAAGTGAGTTTTGTACGGAGCTTATGACAAAAAAAGGTGATTGAAATTCATTTCCTGTTTCTCTAACGCCAGTTGTACAACTTTCACATCCAACTTTACCTAGAGAACAATTTTTGCATCCTAGAGCTTCAGTGCCTTTAACTTTTCTAAAGTAACAGTATTTACAAAAACCGTTACAGTCTTTCCCAGGTATTCCACCTACATCAGCTACGATTTGCATAGTATCTACTTTGTTTTAACACATAAAATAAATAATTTCCTAAAAAAATTGAACTAATTGCATCAAAAAGTGATAAAATATACTAGATAAACATAAGACGATTATACTTTATAAGTCTTTCTACTTTAATCAGAAAGAAAGTTTAATAATATATAAGACTACAAATTCAGTCTCGTATATCAATATGTACTAAAAATGATTCTATTATAAATGAGTGCTGGCAAGGCTCATTCATATCAGATGATTGGTGCTTTAAATCGGAATTGATATGCGAAAATTTTCTCAGGAGGGAAAAAATGGCAAGATTTGAAGATAAGATCGACTTGTACGACGACAGAGGCAATCTTGTTGAAGAACAAGTTCCACTAGAAGCCCTAAGTCCTTTGAGAAACCCAGCGATCAAAAGTATCGTGCAGGGTATCAAGAGGACTATAGCAGTTAACCTTGAAGGTATAGAAAACGCTCTAAGATCCGGAAAGGTTGCCGGAGGAAAAATATTAGGAAGAGAATTAGATCTCGACATAGTCGGAAATGCTGAAGCCATCGCACAAGAAGCAAAAGAAATGATTCTTGTGGAAGAAGGCGACGACACAAAAGTCGAACTTTTAGCCGGCGGAAAGAGAGCATTAGTACAAATACCATCTGTAAGGCTTGAAGCAGCAGCTGAATACTCAGCAACATCCTTAGTAACTGCATCTGCATTTATTCAGGCTATCGTTAACCAGTTCGATGTTGGAATGTACGATGCAAACGTGGTAAAAGCAGCAGTATTAGGTAGATATCCACAAACCGTAGAATACGCAGGTGGAAACATTGCTACCATGCTTGATGTACCTCAGAAATTAGAAGGTCCAGGTTACGCATTAAGGAACATTCCGGTTAACCACGTAGTTGCAACCACTCTCAAAAACACAATGCAAGCAGCAGCTTTATCGACTATTCTCGAACAAACTGCTATGTTTGAAATGGGAGATGCAACCGGAAGATTTGAAAGAATGCACCTTCTTGGTCTAGCTTACCAAGGAATGAATGCTGACAACATAGTATATGATCTTGTAAAAGACAACGGTAAAGAAGGAACAGTAGGATCTGTTATATTGGACATAGTCGAAAGAGCATCTGAAGATGGTGTAATAGGCGTCGAAAAAGAAATGGGCGGCGACTTTAAATTATACGGAACAGATGACTTAGCCAAATGGAATGCATACAATGCAGCAGGACAAATGGCAGCTACTATGGTCAACCAGGGTGCTGCAAGAGCAGCTCAGGGTGTATCCTCAACATTGTTATACTACAACGATATTATTGAATTCGCAACAGGATTACCTGGTGTGGACTTCGGTAGAGCTGAAGGTGTAGCAGTAGGATTTTCATTCTTCAGTCACTCCATCTATGGTGGAGGAGGACCTGGTATCTTCAACGGTAACCACATCGTTACAAGACACAGTAAAGGATTTGCTATACCATGCGTAGCAGCTGCAATGTCACTCGACGCAGGTACACAGATGTTCTCCCCAGAAGCAACCTCCGGA
>DADN01000095.1 GCA_002509665.1 Methanobacterium sp. UBA8 | reverse complement strand
CGCAAAATTAAAAATATAGAAAATGCAAGCATTTTCTATCTCACGAAAATCTATAATTTTCGATGATTTTGCAGGGTTTTTAGAAAACTTAACTAATTCAGCCCAGTACTCTTCTTAAAAGATAAGCTAATCTTCTTAATAGATATCCTAAGAACACTTCTCGAGCTCGAATCCATTTCCTTAAAAAGACTTCTCTCGAGGTTATTTCTTTGATAACTGATCTGATTTCTTCTTTTGGTGAATATTTCCAGTATATGGGAATTCCAATGGCTATAAAAATTGCACCTGCTATTATTTGGTTTAAATTGCACTGTGTCATCATATAAATGGATATTAAAATACCCAAAACTGGTACTATGGATGGAATTTTGATACTTCTTCCATATCTTTTTCTAAGTGGAAAAACAGATATACAGGTCACGAGGTAACAGAAAAGCAGAGTGAAAACAGATAATATAATAAGACTGCTTATGGTTCCAAAGATAGATGCTGCACCTGTAATTATGCCCTGAACAATTAATGCAACGTAGGGAGTATCATATTTTGGATGCTTCCTGGCAAACATTTTTGGTAAAAGCCCATCTCCTGCCATTGCATACGGAATTCTTGATGATGACAAAATACCTGCCTCATCAGACCCTGAAATTGAGAAAAGAGCACCAACAGTAAGAAATATTGCTCCAAAACCTGCAAGAAGTGCATAACCTGCAAGTGCAAGGGGTGCAGTTGATAAAGAAAGCTGCTGCCATGGTACTATTCCAACTATTACAAAATTTGTTATAATATAGAAAAGGGCAACGATACCCATTCCAAGGACGATAGCTTTTGGAATAGTTCTTTTTGAGTCATATATCTCATCTGAGGGGACTGTTACGAGTTCAAATCCTACATAAGCCCAAAATATTAAGACAAGTGCACTTCCAATGCCTGTAAATCCTAAGGGGGCAACTGGTGTGAAATTAGAAATTAACTGTGATGGGTTAAAAATAAAGAAAATAATGCCTGCTAAAGTAAATAATATAATGGGTGCAAGTTTGAGGGTGGTTAATATATCATTAACTCTACCTGCTTCTCTAACTCCAAGATAGTTGATGCCTGTTAATATAACAATAAATATAATTTTGATTATGGTTTGAGCTACAAAAGGCATACTTGGGAAAAAATACTGGAGATAAGCTACAAATGCAAGGGGAAATACTGCTATCGCACTCCATGATGCTATTAATAATGCCCATCCTGATAAAAATCCGATAAAATCTCCAAAAGCATCTTTAGCATATACATAAGGCCCTCCAGCTCTTGGTATCAGTGAAGAGCATTCTGCAAATGATAAAGCTATTATAATTGCCATTACTCCTGCTAAGACCCATGCAATTATGGAAGCGGGCCCTAAAAGCCCAGCACCAAAAGCTGCTGCAATATATATGTCAGCACCAACTATGGTTCCAACTACAAGATTTATTACGTCAAAGAGGCTCAGCATTTTTGTGGGCATACTTGTTTTATATATTGATAAAAGTAAAAATAGATGATTAATTTTTAAGATATGAAAGATTAATGTATAATATAATCGATTTTTTAATATAACTAACAATTGATTTCAATGATTAGATAGGTATGATTAGAATGTTTCAACCAACCAGAAGATGCGAGTCAATACAGCTTTCAGAAATAAGGAAAATGTTTGATATCACTGCAGAAGATGCTATTAATTTAAGCCTTGGAGAACCCGATTTTGATACGCCATTACATATCAGAGAAGCCGTAAAAAGAGCTTTAGATGATGGTTTTACTCATTATACGGCAAATAAGGGGATTATAGAACTTAGGGAAGCAATATCTTGTAAATTTAAAGAGGAAAATAAGCTTGAAGTAGACCCTGAATCAATACTTGTAACGGTCGGGGCAAGTCAAGCACTTTATATCAGTCTTCAAGCACTGGTGAATAGAGGAGATGAAGTTTTAATTCCTGATCCTGGATTTCTTTCATATGATGCATTTGTAAAGCTTGCAGAAGGTAAAATGGTCCCAGTAAGTCTTAAAGAAGAAAACGAATTCAGAATGACTCCGGAGGATGTCCTTGATAAAATAACTGATAAAACTAAAGCCTTAATTTTGAATTCTCCTTCAAATCCAACAGGAGCAGTCATGCAAAAAGAAGATATTAAAGGTATAGCTGAAATAGCTGAAGATCATGGCATATATTTGATATCTGATGAAGTATATGAACACATACTTTATGAAGGGAAACATTACAGTCCTGGAAGATATACTGATAATGCAATAACTATAAATGCATTTTCTAAGACCTATGCGATGACTGGATTTAGAATAGGATATATGACTGCAAAACCAGAAATAGCTGAAGAATTGCTGAAGGTTCATCAGTATAATGTGGCATGTGCAAGCTCTTTATCCCAAATAGCAGGACATGAAGCATTAACCGGACCGCAGGTGTGCGTTGGGGAAATGGTAACTGAATTTAAACGAAGAAGAGATCTGGTAGTTAAAAGATTGAATGAAATGGGAATAGCATTTAAAGCACCTAAAGGAGCATTTTATGTATTTCCAAGGGTCCAAAACTCCCAGGAATTTGTAAATAAGGCTGTAGAAAAAGGAGTAATAATTGTCAATGGCAGTAGTTTTGGTAAATGTGGAGAAAATCATTTTAGACTGTCTTATGCTTCTTCATATGAAAATTTAGAGGAAGCTATGAACAGATTAGAAACCATTGAAATTTAATTAGAAATTTCTAAGAATTACAGCAAATGAGGTAACTTATTAATCATCTGAATTCTAAATAATTAATAATTACATTTAATAATATTTAGAACAATATAACCTCAGTTAGATTGATGGTATAAATGTTTGATTATTCATTGGAGTTTATAATATAGTTTAAAATAAGTTATAATGAAGATAATAACTACTATGGGAAATTAACTGTAAATTAAGTTCGTATTTATAAAATAATCTATAAAATAGGAGATAATTAAATGTCAGAGGAAAACCAACTCGGAACTAAAATCCAGCAAATAAGAGAAAACCATAAAATGACCGTTGAGCAACTGGCAGAAAAAAGCCAGTGCAGCAGGAAGGTTATAGAAAGTATTGAAAGTGGAGATTTGATCCCTTCATTAACACCACTTATAAGGATTGCAAAAGTGTTGGATGTCCGTTTAGGTACTTTTCTTGATGATGCACCCCAAATAGGCCCAGTAATGGTAAAATCTGGTAAATCAGAACAGGTTATCCATTTTTCAGGTAAAGAAGATCATCCAGATACAAGTGCCCTTGATTTTTATTCCCTCGCTTCAGGCAAGGCTGACAGACACATGGAACCATTTATGATAGATGTACGTCTCCCAGCTTCGAAAGACTATAAACTGTCTTCACATGAAGGTGAAGAGTTCATTTATGTCATGGAAGGACAAATTGAAATATTATACGGTCAGGAAAAATACCTGCTTTCTCAAGGGGACAGTATTTACTATGATTCAATTGTACCTCACGACTTACATGCTTACGGTGATAAGGATTCAAAAATCCTTGCAGTTGTATATACGCCATTTTAAAACAAATTTAACAGTTAATACAAATCTAAAAGTGATTTAAATGTTTACAGAAAAAGTTACACCACGATTCGGAGATGCTGATGGACTTCGGCATATTAACAATACTGCACTTGTGGAGTGGTTTGAAGTCGGAAGAAATCCAATATTTAGAATGTTTACACCCGATCTTGACTTGAGTTATGAAAAATGGAAATTGATCCTTGTCAGGACTGAATTTGACTACCTAGGTCAAATGTACTATGGAATTGATGTTGAAATTAGAAGTTACATAACTCATATCGGAAACAGCTCATTTACAATAGGTCATGAAGCATGGCAGGATGGGGAGCTTAAGGCAAAGGGAAAAGCTGTCCTTGTACATTTTGATTTCTTAAATCAAAAGAGTATACCTATTCCTGACACAATAAAAGCCCAATTACATGAGCATTTAATATTAGAAGACAAAAATTGCAAATAAAATATAAATAAAAAAAAATTTAGTGTGCATAAAGGAGCCAAAACATGCTTTTTACAGAAGATACAATTGGAGATTTCTTTGAAAAACAGGCAGAAAAAGATCCAGACAGGGAATTTATGGTTTATTCAGATAGGGATCTTCGTTTTACTTACAAACAATTTGATGAACGAGTAAATAAGCTTGCAAAGGGTTTGCTTTCAATTGGAGTTACTAAAGGTGATCATGTTGGAATCTGGGCATTGAACGTTCCAGATTGGATTACATTCTTATTTGCGTGTGGAAAAATAGGTGCAGTTCTTGTAACAGTAAATACTGCTTATAAAAGTCATGAGCTGGATTATGTGTTAAAACAATCTGATATGAAAGCTCTTGCAATAACAGATGGATTCAGGGATGTCAATTATTTGAAGATACTATATGAACTTGTCCCTGAACTTAAAACAAGTAAAAGGGGTAATTTAGAAAGTAAGGAATACCCTTACCTTAAAAATGTAATTTTTATAGGTCAGGAAAAGCATCGCGGGCTTTATAATACTCATGAACTACTGCTACTTGGTAAACACACCGACGACAGCGAACTTTTAAAAGCTAAAAAAACTTTTGGCAGTGATGATGTAGTATGTATGCAGTATACATCAGGTACAACTGGTTTCCCAAAGGGAGTAATGCTCACACACAAAAATATAATTAATAATGGGTATTACATTGGTGAGAACCTTAAATATACCTCGGAAGATAGGTTATGCCTTACTGTGCCGATGTTCCATTGTTTTGGAGTTACTTTAGGGCTTATGGCTATGTATACTCATGGCGGAACTTTAGTAATGCTTGAACAGTTTGACCCTCTTATGGTTCTTGCAGCAGTCCAAAAAGAGAAGTGTACTGCGCTTTATGGTGTTCCAACAATGTTTATTGCTGAATATTCACACCCAATGTTTGAAATGTTTGATTTATCCTCGCTTAGAACTGGAATAATGGCAGGTTCAACATGTCCAATAGAGGCCATGAAGAAAGTGGTCAATGATATGAACATGGCAGAGATAACCAGTGTTTACGGCCTAACTGAAGGTTCTCCTGGATTTACACAGACAAGTGTTGATGACCCTCTTGAACTTAGAGTTGAAACTGTTGGAAGGAAGTTACCAAATTGTGAGATTAAAGTTGTTGATCCTGAAACTGGTGAAACCGTTGGACCTGGAGAAGTAGGTGAAATTTGCAGTAGAGGATACAATGTTATGAAAGGGTACTATAAAATGCCTGACAAAACTGCAGAAGCCATTGATGAAGATGGGTGGCTCCACAGCGGAGATCTAGTAACCTATGATGAAAACGGCTATTACACTGTTGTTGGAAGGATAAAGGACATGATAATACGTGGTGGAGAAAACATTTATCCTCGTGAAATTGAAGAATTCTATTATACAATGCCTGGAATTAAAGATGTACAGGTTATAGGGATTCCAGATGATAAATACGGCGAAATTGTGGGGGCATTTGTAATTCTTGATGAAGACGTTGATATCAGTGAAGAAGATGTTAGAGATTTTGGTCTGGAAAGAATAGCACGCTATAAAGTCCCAAAGCATGTTTTCTTCGTTGATGAATTCCCACTTACTGCAAGCGGTAAGATACAGAAATTCATAATGCGTGATCAGGCTATAGAATTCCTTAAGAAGAGATTTGCTGAAGAAGAAGATGAAAATTAAGGGCTATTCGATATAATCTAGGGGGGGTTTCCCACTTTTTAGATTTCTGTTTTAGTGGATCGAACGCTTTGAGAACATTGTAGTGAGTTACTGTCTGTAATCTTTTATAATGTTTTTGAAGTTAATTAGCCGTGTTATATTATTTTTATTTTTTTATCTGGTCATTTAAATAAGTACAATTTAAAAATAAAATAAGCCTTAAATTCATGATATGTTTTAACCTGTAATTTGCAGGCATTATTGAATTTAAAATTATAAAAAGTTTCTTAATTAAAATTAAGGAAATAATTTTTGTATCTGAATTAAAATGGGACATAACAGTTCTTGGCAGTTATGTTATTATGCCATTGCTTAAAATTAAATAATGAAATATATAATCTTAAAGAGTTACATTAAACATTCTAGGAAGTTGAATTATATGAGTAATCTATTTGCAGAAAGAATGAAAAATGTTCATAAATCATTTATAAGGGAAATATTAAAGGTTACAGAAGATAAAAGCATCATTTCATTTGCAGGAGGTTTGCCTAATCCTAAATCGTTCCCGGTAGCTGAGATAGGGGAAGCAGTATCTGAAGTTTTGTCTCAAAATGGGGATGAAATTCTTCAGTACAGTACAACAGAAGGATATTTGCCCTTGCGTGAATACATTGCAGAAAGATACTCAAAAAATGGTTTAAAAGTCAGTGCTGATGAAATACTAATTACAAATGGTTCACAGCAGGGAATAGACCTCGTCAGTAAAGTTTTTTTAAATAAAGGGGATAAAGTTCTGGTTGAAAATCCAACATATCTTGCTGCGATACAGTCATTCGGGTTATTTGAACCTCAATTCAGATCTGTTCCTCTACTTGAAGATGGTGTAGATATGGATTCACTCCAAAGAATACTGGACGAAAATAAAATAAAAATGTTTTATTCAGTTACAAATTTCCAGAACCCAACAGGAATAACTTATTCAAAGGAAAAAAGACAAAAATTAGCTGAAATTCTTAAAAATGAAGATATAGTTTTTGTAGAAGACAATCCTTATGGCGAAATAAGATTTTTGGGTAATGATATACCTCCTGTCAAGGCTTATCTTGGAGATTCTGTACTTTTTGGTTCTTTTTCTAAAATAGTATCTCCTGGAATGAGGCTTGGTTGGATAGTTGCAAATGAAGAAATAATGGAGAAAATCATCATTGCAAAACAGGCATCAGACCTTCATTCAAATTATTTTACTCAAAGAGCTGTTTATCAGTATTTAACCCATAATAACATTGATGAACATATAGAAAAGATAAAAGAAATGTACAGAAATCAAAGAAACATGATGGTTTCCATGATAGAGAAATACTTCCCTGAAAATGTAGAATATACAAAACCTGAAGGAGGAATGTTTTTATGGGTTACCCTTCCTGAAGGTCTATCTTCAATGGACTTATTTGAACTTGCAATAAAGGAAAATGTAGCATTTGTTCCAGGACAGGCTTTTTATGTTGATGGGAGCGGAATGAATTCATTAAGACTTAATTTCTCAAATTCAAATGGGGAACAAATCGAAGAGGGCATAAAACGGCTTGGAAATGCAATAAATAAACTTATGGATTAATGTATAAATCGATCTACATTTTATACCTATTTTTTTAAATGAAAAAGGATTATGAAATAGTATAATTATTAGATGAGGTAAGATGGTAACTAGAGAAGAGATTATGGCTGAAATTGACCAGATGGAAGATTTCCCTGGAAATATAGCTGAAGATATTATAAATAATCCCCAGTTACTTCCAGTAGTTTTAGATAAAATTTATTCAGGATCCAATAAAGTAAAATTTGATTCTGCAACTATTTTACGGGTTATAAGCAGGAAAAGTCCTGAGACATTGTATCCATATATAGATTTTTTTATAGGGCTGCTGGATAATAAGAATAAACTGAATATGTGGAATACCATTGAGATTATAGCTAATTTAAGTGCTGTAGATTCGCAGGACAAAATTAATGACATTTTTGACAGGTTTTATGATACTGTATTCAATGATTCTATGGCTGCAGCAGTGCATGTCATTGATAACAGCTGGAAAATCGTAAAATCTAAACCTGAACTGCAGGAAAAAATTGTAGATAGACTTATGGAAATTGAAAAAATTTCTGAAAATAAAAAACGCCAAAATATTCTTTTGGGCCATGTTATCCTCTTTTTTAATAAATCTTTTTCTGAAATTGAGGATAAAAATAAGATAATTTCATTTGTTAAAAGACAGCTTAATAACCCTAGAAATGCTACTAAGGTAAAAGCAGAAAGATTTTTAAGGAAACATTCAAATTAAGATTTTTAATGGTGACTACTTTTTTAGAAACATCCATTTATTTAAAAAAATTTAAATATAATAACCACGATTATTATATATACGGTTATAATAATGAAAAATAGTATTGAAATTATCAAAATGATAAGAAGAAGATAATATGAAAAATGATGGATATGCTAAATTCTGGTTTGAAAAGCCAGAAGAAAGTGCCGGATTCCTTTTATGGCAGATTACAAATTTATGGCAGCGAAAGATGAACTATGCTTTAAAAGACCTGGATTTGACACATGTACAATTTGCTTTACTGGCTGGAATAGCCTGGCTTGAAAGGTTTGAAAAACCAATAACACAGGTGCGATTAGCTAAGTATGCTAGTACAAACATTATGATGACTTCTAAAGTCATAAGGACTCTTGAAAAAAAAGGTCTTATTTTAAGAGATGAGTGTGAGGCGGATACAAGGGCTAAATGTGTATCACTCACGGAAGAAGGTATTCAAAGGTTTGAAAAAGCATTAAATATTGTTCAGGCTGTTGATGAGAAGTTTTTTGAAAATAGAACTTATGATGAAGATTTTATAAAAAATTTAGTGCACATTTTAGAGCTAAATCCTGGAGAATGATAAAATGAATGATTTAAAAATAAGCAAAGAATGTAATGATGCTTTTAATAATA
>DADN01000109.1:1015-7762 GCA_002509665.1 Methanobacterium sp. UBA8 | reverse complement strand
AAAATAATACCATCTCCAATATTGATGATGGGATCAACATCAATCACCAGTACCAGAACCTGACTGTTGTTGGTAATTCCATCAGCAACATGACCTCTGCTTCCTATGGTAATCATGATGGTATCTCACTGGTTAACCGGGGTGCCATGGAAACTGCCACTAACACCCTGGTGGCTAACAATTCCATAGTTAATGTATATTACGGTGTATTCATTGGAGGAAACTTCAACGGCACCATTTCTGGAAACACGATCTATGACATTCTTTTAACCGGGATAAATATAACTGGAAAGGGTACTCCAGTTGATGGTACCTTATTTGCCACCATCGTCAACAACAGCATTAATGATCCGGTTATAGGCATAGCTATGGAAAACCACAATGTGAAATATCTTAACATAGATAATAACACCCTAAACATACGTGAAGATGGAAAATACAGTGTACAATACAACCAGTACTATTTAAACAATGGAATTGTAACGGTGGACAATGGAAATGATTTTAACAAGCCACAGAATTTCATTGTAGCTTCCACAATGAACAACACCTATATTCAGTCCCTGATTGATAGNNTAGTGCAATGGTTGGAGATACTATTACTTTCCTCAGTGGGACTTACAACAACATTGAGTTAACTATAACCAAAACATTGAATCTGGTAGGTAATGGTGCTGTCCTGAAAAATAATGGAACTTCTTCTGTCATCAGTATTATGGGTACAGGTGCTTCTGGTACGAATGTTGCTGGGTTCACAGTTTCTGGTGCTACTGGATCTAGTGGAATTCGTGTAAATTCAGCAGATAATGTTATTTTAAGTAATAATACTGTTTTACATAATCTGGTGGGAATCTCTACGCAGAATAATTCCAATACCGTTATTAAGGACAATGTTATCACTCACAACACATGGGGTGTGGATGCTGTTGATTCTAGTTCCAATACCATTAGTGATAACAAAATCAGCAACAACACCGAAGGTGTTTACATGGATGGTACGAATAACACCACGATTTCTGATAATCGTATCAGTGATAACAGTGTAAATGGTGTTGATGTTCAGAACGGAGGTCAGAATACTATTAAGGATAATGAAATATCTGGTAATGGTGTTAGTGGTAATGGTCAAGGTGTTTTACTCAAATCCAGTGATGATAATGTCCTAGAAAATAACACTGTGGCAGATAATGGGTTCTCTGGAATTTTACTCAGTAAATCCAATAATAATGTCATAAGTGGTTTTAATTCCATATCTGGTAATGATAATGGTATTTTTGTCTACGACAATTCCAACTGTAATGTTGTAACCTGGAATCTCATTGATGGTAACCTTTATAATGGGGTTTATCTCTTTGATGGCAGTGCAAATAGTCAGATAAGTAATAATACCATTAATAACAACCTGGTTACTGGTTTGTTGGTTCAGGAAGCTGATGGTAACAGTATAATGGGTAACAATGTTTCTGGTAATACATTTAACGGTTTGATTCTTTCAGATAGTAGCCAAAACACAGTTAAAAACAACATTGTTAACAGTAATGGGAATACGGTTAGTTTTGGTGGAATTGGTATATTATTAGTTCGAAACGCTGATAATAATACGATTTCGAGTAATCAGTTAACTGGTAATCTTTGGACCAATCTTGTTCTGGATACTACGCAGTACAATAATTTAACAGCAAACGTAATCAGTGGAAATAATACCAGTCAGCAGGGTATTAGTGTGGAAAACAGTCAAAACATCATTATAAATAATAATGATGTGATTGATAACACCGCTAATGGAATGGATATCATGGATTCGAGTAATATCCAAATAGAAGGGAACAATGTGTCCAGTAATGATATTACTGGGGTACTGTTCTATAATACAACTTCAAGCACGGTTTACAACAACACTTTGGAAAACAATGGATGGACTGGTACTAATATGGCTAGTAGTAGCAGTAACATTATAACTCACAACAACTACATTAACAACCCTGGTCAGGCCTACGACAACTCTATAAATAGTTACGACAATGGAATCACTGGAAACTACTGGAGTGACTGGAACAACACAACACCCCGACCCGTAGATGGTGGATCTAATGTGGATAATCATCCATCAACCACACCCTTCTAAAAAAATGTAAAGTAAAAGAAATTAGGGATTTAACTAAAATCCCTATCTTTCCCTTTTTTATTATTTTAAAACTAAATTAGCGATTTTTATAATCTATATTTAAATCACAAAAGTTCATCACAAAATGCCCATCATTATGTGAAAATTATTTAAACTCTTCATGGATTAGGCAGGGTTTTGTTAGATATGAACATTTTCCCCGTTTTCAAGACTTTTTTTCATCCCATCTAAAATTTCAAGAATTTTAAAAGCATCTTCACCAGATACAGGTGGATTTACATCATTTTTAATGGATTCTATGAATTCATAGTCCTGTTGAAAGAAAGTTTCATCTGGTATGTCTCCTCTTCCACTTCGGCCAATGAAAGAGCCGATAATTTCTTTGCATGATTTTAAATTTCCAGATATCTTCTCCAGTGGTCCGGAACCCCCATGCATAAATTCGGTTTCCAGTGGATCTGAAAAGAGTGAACCACCATTACCATGAATGGAAATAGAATCATAGTTTATGGCGGCTTGCCATCCAATGATGAAGCTTCCCAGAATATTTTTACTTGTTTTAAATGTGCAGGATATGTTGTCAATAACTTCAAATCCTTTTAATGTATTTATTCCCTGGGCAGAAACCTCCACTATATCATCACCCATTACCAACATCAGAAGATCCAANNCCATATTTATCCTCAAAAAACCATTCAGTGGCAGGTGACCATCCTGCATAGGGTCCTGTATTGATAAAAGTCCCTTGCGCCTGGAGTATACGTCCTAATTTCCTGGATCGAACATTTTTAGCTAAGTTCTGATAACGTTTATCTAACCTGCGATTGTAACCAACTGCCAGTTTAAGTTCCCTGTTTTTAGCAGTTTCAACCAATTCAAAGGCTTGCTGCGCATCAGTTCCCATGGGTTTTTCACAAAACACATGCAGATCATTTTCCAGAGCTCCTTTCACAGCTTCATAATGCAGAAAGTTAGGTAGACAAATAAACACCGCATCTAAATCTTTATCTTCATATAATTCCATGAAGTCCGAATATACATGGGGAATATTCCATTTTTCGCATATTCTACTTGCTCTATTTGTGTCACGTTCAGCTGCTGCATACAAATTGACATCAGAATGGCTGGATAAAATAGGGATATGCATCTTTGTAGCTATTGCTCCTAATCCCACAATACCAATATTAACCGTTTCCATGACAATCATTCCCCACTATAATTTTTATTTTATCAATTCCTTTTCTTTTATCAATTTCAGGTATAATTCAAATTATCTGCCAAATAGTTTACTGAAAAGATCTTTCCAGATTGGAATTCTCTGAATTTTTTCACTTTGGTAAGTATTGGTAATAAAATTTTTCCAGAAGGAGGTAGTTTTAAATTTTGTTTTTNNGGGTTTTTACTTCTTCAATGGGTAATCCAAATGAGTCATAGCTAAAACTACCTAACTTTTTTTCATGGGCCAAATTAAGGTGACCTGCATTTTTTGGGTTGATTCCCATAATCTTTGAACAGGCATGGTCCACAGCTACCCCATCATCCCCCACATTAAAAGTCCCGTTGCCTTGGGGATTCCTATTACTGGACCTTCACCTTCCATAGCTATAATACCATCCACCAAGCAAAGATCAGGCATCCTAACACTGTTAATGTCACATATAACCTCATCCAGAGCATCATGGTATTTCAATTTGTACTTAACCGGATTGACACCGTACTGGTTCTTTAAAATACAAGTGATGCTGGTTAATGTATGAGTTTTGAGTTTCCCCACTGATATGAGAAAATCTGATTCAAGGTACTTCTTTGACACCTCTAACTTGTAAAAATAAAGACCATCCTCCACTTCCACTTCCACAAGATCATCATTGGAGAAGTTTAAAAGCTCCACATCAGGATAATCTTTGAAAGTTTCATCCCAACCTAATGCTCTGAAGGCCACGTTTAGGTTGAGCATTGTGGCATCTGATTCACCAATGTAAATCTTCTCCAAATCATAATTTTCCAGTAACCAATCAACCAGACATTTGACTAAATAAGGATCCACTGTGGCACCGGTTTCATAAGATCTTACCAAACAGATATTGGGTTTAATCATAACCTGACCTGAAACTGGTATGTTTAAAAGATCCTTCTTCTTCATCTCATTTAGTAAAAGGTAAGTGGCTGTCTTTATCTCAGGATGGCTTTCAATTGATTCTACCCCTGCAATGCCTATAGTTGATACTGCACTTTTTTCATTTTTAATCAGGAACACCTTCCTATAATTATTAAATAAATTCTATTACATTAATTGCCTCATTAACTGATCCTATGTGGATTATGTCATTTTTTTGATTTCATTTTGTAAATGTGATAAAAACAATTTTGTGTATTCTCGATTAACATCTAAAATATACAAAAGCGTAGTGTACAATGCTATTGCTAGCACTATTAATAACAATAGGTTGATATCTTTGAAGATGGCTATGAAAATCGCCATAATCAAACTGGATACGATTATTTTTCCTAAAAAACTGCCAACATCCTTTAAAAAATTGTCGTAAACTTCCCTGTACGTGATTACAAAGACCAGTGCGAAAATAGTTAATTCTGTGAAAACAGTGGCAATACTTGCCCCAATATAACTGAATTGTGGAATTAACAGTATATTCAAAATAATATTCCCTATCATACTAACAATAGTGATTTTGGTCATTATAAGTTGCCTATCTGATGATTCTAATAATCTTACAAATGCAGAGTTTGCGAAAATTAACACAATTGACCATATGAGAATTTGCAGTGCAATAATAGAATCAGTGTATTGATTTCCATAGAGTACTAGAATTATCTTATCCGCCAATAAAGTAACTCCAATCCCCATTGGAATTGCTAATATAACCATTATATTAAAATATTCCTTTACTACAGTTTTCAAAGTAATATCAGGGTTATTATCAACATAAATCTTTGACATAATCGGGAAAATACNNAGGGGTAGTGTGACCAGTGCCAGTGTCAATCTATACGCGGCACTATATATGCCAACTGTAAATTGATCTTTCATTAAAGACAGCAGAACAGAATCTATGAATGTGTATATAACACCAGAAACACTGGTCAATCCAAAAGGTAAAGCATTAAAGAATATATGTTTCCATAAAGAAAATTTAGTTTTGATTTCAGGGATAAAGAATTTCCAGCAGGAGATTAAACAGCTGTAAGCCAGTGTGAGAAAACTTGAAAAAATGTAGACCAATGACAATAGAACTACATTTAAATCCAATGCTATTCCCACCAATATACCTAAAAACAGCAGGAAATTGTTCAATATTTCCCCAAGAGATTGATACTCCATTTTTTCGTTGGCCCGGAATATAGAATAAAGAATGTTGGTGAAGGAAGTGAGAATTACATATAATGCCATTATATAGACTACAGTAACAGTTTCCTTCGGATAATTCAGTAAATTTATAACAATTGCTATCAACAGGAAAGTGATTATGGCCATTATTATACATATTAAAAGAACATTTCCCACGTATAACTTTTTATCGAATAAATTTCGGGCTAAATCGCGAGTTGTTAATATACTAAAGCCTAAATCGCTTAAAACGCCTAAAATTCCTGTAAATGAAATAGCAAAAGCAATTACACCAAATTCTGTTGGCCCTAAATATCTAACTATAAATATGCTGCAGAAAAATGCCAGGATAGTTCCGATTAAACGAGAAACTAGTAAAAAACTGGTATTTCTTGCAAAATTTTTAAATGAACTCATATTACAACCTTAAACTCAATATAACTGAATTTTTTGAATTTGGCAAATAAATTTTAAAACATGATAGTAACTTAAGTGATACTGATAAAGTTGAATTTACAGAAATGTTCGGGTCAAGGGTAAAAACACAGAACCAGATAAAATCTTTAAGATCATTACCCCAACAAATTCCTATTTTTTATTTTAATTCTCGTTTCATTTTTTTAAATCCCTTGAAAATTGAGAACAAGATTATTGATTTTGCAATCATACAAACTTTGATTAAATTGATCTTGTTCCATATAACTTAATGAATCTAGAATTTAAGTGAAGTGCAGAGTTTTAGGATTCGATAAACATGATATGATCTACACCACATATAATAAATTATAGTTCCCTACTATACGCTAATTAATAGCTTATTCATCACACCCCAAAAGTATCCTTTCATATATTTTCACGATATAATAACTTCCAAATAATGTAAAGATGAATATTAAAGGAAGTATGAATCTAAAATCGGTGAAAAATATTATTAACGTTAAATATACCGACAAAACCATGATTGAAAAGAAAGCAAATATTCCACGATTTTTCCTATATGAAATTAACCCTAATAAACCTAATAATTCCACTATTACGAATGTAATATTAAGAATTATAAACAAAATGGCATTAAAGCCGTGACAGAATCTATTAGAATAAGAATAAGGCTCAAATATAGAGACATATACTTTTTTGATATACAATTTTATTGCTGAAGTCGGATCTCCTAACAAATAAGCTAATCCCTGCTTATAGGGTTCTTTACCTCTTTCAAGTTCAGCGGTACTCATGTTACTTGTAATACTGGGGTCAACGTACCATCCAGTTGCTTGAG
>DADN01000109.1:0-977 GCA_002509665.1 Methanobacterium sp. UBA8 | reverse complement strand
TCCGCCAATTAATAATAGTGCTATTTTTTTTAATTTAAAATTTAATTTAATCTTTTTTGTGCCGAACAGTATGAAAAATAAATAAATTATGCCCAGATAAATATAGTTTGGCCTAATTAAAATGGTAAATCCAATTAATAGACCAATTAGTAAAGGATATCTCAAAGTAATTGATTTATAGTCTTTTAAAATTAAAAAAATGATCAAAGAGAAAAAAAACAGTGCTAAAGTATCTGATAACAGATTAGGTGCTTGCATTATCAATATTGGATTCATGATAATTAAAATTAACGATATTAACGCAACTGTTTTGTCTTTAAACAACTCTAAAGCGATTAAATAAGCCATAATGCCTAGAAATGAACTTATAATTATTAAAAATGATATTGGGAATATTATTTTATAACCAAAGACAAGGAAAAATAAGGATAATACAATGGGGAATCCAGGTAGTGTAAATGTTGATAAACGATGATTTTCTATGAGATCGGTAGCTCTAAAGCTATATGCTCCAGCATCAGTTATAAGGTGGTTTATATCAAGTGGATAAAGATTAGGTGCTAATAAAGGTAAAATAGAACGTATCAAAACTCCGATGATAAATGTAATTATGATTATTCCATAAATATTATTCTTTTTACTACTGGAATTTTGGATTAATAAAAATATTTTTTTAAAATATCTAAAAGAGAACAAATAAATGAAACTGTTATTCAAAATAATATACATTCTCAAGAAGAACTTTTCAACTGACTTAAATATATTTAATCGAATATTCCTGCCTCCAAACTTTAAAATAAATCTCTATATGGGTTTATATAAATTTCATTCTTGTAATTTTGTGTGTTCATATTTAAATATTAAGAGAATGCATTGCAGTTAATTGATGGCATTTTGTCGATCCTATACTAATATCCAAGAAATTTCTTAAAAAATAAAGAAAAGGGAAAAATAGGGATTTTAGTTTATATAATCCC
>DADN01000231.1:2947-6109 GCA_002509665.1 Methanobacterium sp. UBA8 | reverse complement strand
ACCATCACAAACTTAACACTAACAAATAGTTATACCACAGGTGATGGTGGCGCAATCTACAATTATGATGGTACTTGTACTGTGAATAATTGTGATTTCACAGGTAACACTGCAGATAATGGTGGTGCAATCTACAATGGTTTGGATTGTACTGTGAATAATTGTGATTTTACAGGTAACACCGCACATTATGGTGGTGGTGCAATCTACAATGATTGTGGTTGTACTGTGAATAATTGTGATTTTACAGGTAACACCGCAAATGATGAGGGTGGTGCAATTCTCAATCATGCTACTATTGATGTAATTAGTTGTGCTTTTAGAAGCAACAGTGCAACTGATGGAGGTGCAATCTACAATGATAATATTGGTCATTGTGCTGTGACTAATTGTGATTTTGCAGGTAACACCGCAAATGATGAGGGTGGTGCAATCTACAATAGGAATAGTTGTACTGTGAATAAATGTGATCTCACAGGTAACGCCGCAACTTCTGGTAGTAATATGTACAGTACGGTTACTTTACAGGTCTCTACTAATTGGTGGGGCTCAAGTGCAGGGCCTGGAAATAGTGTAGTTAATGTAAATGATCCTTCTTATAGTCAGACTTCGATAAATCATGTTCCTGTAGCTGCCGACGACTCTGCAAGTACTTATGAGGGTAAATCAATTAATGTAGATGTGCTAACAAATGATAGAGACATGGATACCTGTATTGGTGACTTATTTAGTGTAACTAACGTTACTCAGGGTAATCATGGCTCAGTAACAATAAATCATGATGGTACAGTAACTTACACACCAAACACTGGTTTTGTAGGTACAGATACATTCAGATACACCATAACAGACACTAACGGCGGAACAAGCATTGCTACTGTAACAGTCAATGTTTTAAACCACAACCCAATAGCAAAAAATGACACTACAAACACCAAAGAAGGTAAATCAGTTAATATAAGTGTTTTGGGTAATGATTCAGATGCAGATGGTGACTCATTAACAGTAACCAACATTACTAAACCCAATCACGGTACTGCAGCCATTAATACAGACGGTACAATAACTTACACACCAAACACTGGTTGGTATGGGCTTGACAGTTTCACTTACACCATAAGTGACGGTAACGGCGGGACAGCCACAGCAACAGTAAACATCACTGTCAACCAAACTGTTTCAAACCTTTACATAAACACCACAACCAGCAACTCAAACCCAACTGTAGGAGAAACATTCACATTAACCTACAAACTAGGAAACTACGGACCAGACACATCAGAAAACGTTACAGTAACCTTCCAACTACCTGAAGGATTGAACTTTGTGAGTATCAAGGTTGACTCTGGAAAATGCACATACAACGAGACAACAAGAACAGTAACCTGGACATTAGACAATATACCAGTAGGGGACCCATACCTATACCTAACAGTCCAAGCAGCAGGCGACGGAACCTACAAAATAACACCAAACGTCACTTCAGACACTTATAACTTGAATTCAGGAGATAATGGTAATATAACTATTGATGTACAGTCAAACAGTAACAATTCCAGTAATGGAAATTCAAACAGTGGAAACATAGTAAATGCAGCCAGCAAAATTACAAAAACAGTTGGTTTACAAGATACAGGATTACCACTTAACTACTTGTTACTAGCTGTCTTAATGGTTCTCGGCGGTTTAATACCAAAAAGAAAATAAAACACATTTCTTTTTTTCTTTTTTAAAACTAAGTTTATATAAATATATTGAATTTACTCTAATTTTATGGGTTAAAATAGACAACAAAACATTTTAAAAATTATAAATCCACTAAATCTAAATTTTTGTTTATAATATCAAGACAAAAATTATTGAATCACTTTTTTAAATTGAGAAACTTTATATATAAATTACTACCAATCTCCTAAAACACGAGAATCAAAATTTAAAAGGTGACTCAAACATGGTAAATTTACTGTTAAACACTGGAATATGGAAATTAGGCGGCGCCGCGAAAATGGGAGGTGCTGCAAAGCTTGGTTTTCTTGGAAAACTGGGGCTTATTGGAATATTTGGAATAGTAGCAGTTATAGTAGTAGTGCTTATTATACTGGCCCTAGTTGTATTTTTCCTGTTTAAATTCAAAAACAGGTCCCGAAGGGTGCATTAAACTTCTTTTTTGCCCGAATTTAGTTATCATGACTCCATAAAAGTCATGAATTTTTGTTTTTTTAATGTTTATTATCTTCCCAAATTTGTTTTATTTTTCACATGTTGCGAAAAATAGAATTCTTCCCTACTTGAAAATTTTTACTTTTCACACGCTCTTACTTAATGTATATTAAAAATCTCAAAACAAGTTATTTATAATAAAAAATACTGTGGAGGCATTAAGCTGATAATAAACAACGTTATGCTGAAGTTAAAAGATAACAATGAAGAGGCAGTTTTGAAAGTAAAAGAAGAGCTGTTGAGTATGAAAGACCGTATTGAAGTCCTAAATGACATCATAGTGGAGTTAAATACCTGTAAAGGAGAATCAAACTTTGATATTCTATTTATTACAATGTTTGAATCCATGACAGATTTTGATTCATATATCACGCATCCAGTTCACGTTAAGGTCTCGCAAAATATTGGGGGCAACATAGAACAGAGTGCATCTGTTTGTTTCGAGTCTGATATAAATTAAATTAGATATCCTCACTTATTTGAATTCATATGTGCCTGTTAATTAAAAAAATGGAAATGATAAGTCATTCCAGAAGGTACATTAATTTTAATTTTTTTATCTGCTCCAAAATCTATAGATTCTGTAGATTTTTACTCAAACCTTGCAAAAAATCTAAGCAGCTTGTATATCGCATCTGTAGAAGGGTGCACTTCCATAAAGTCATCGAAATCATCTACTTTTTGCCCTTCCCTTAACAGCTTGGACATGTAAGCCATGCTTGTACGTGATGAAGGTGAAATTGAAAATATTTCATTTATATCTCCGTCTTCGCTGATATTCATCTTTGTAAGGCCAGTTTTACCGTCGTGTACTCTCCAAAATGATCCTGGACCTGCAGATCCTTTTAAATGCCCGTTAATACCGTTCTTTTTATTTTCAGCATTTATAAATGCCACGTCCTGCTGCAGGGAAATTGCACCTGGTATAAACCTGTAATCCAT
>DADN01000231.1:0-2911 GCA_002509665.1 Methanobacterium sp. UBA8 | reverse complement strand
CCAGTTACATCTCCAGCAGCATATATATCCTCATGGCTTGTCTGCATCCTTTTATTTACAATAATATTTTTCCTTTCTCCAAGATCTACAAGATCAGATGCTATTTCAGAATTTGGAACCATACCTGTTGCAAAAAATGTTAACCCGTTCATTTCTCCATTACCAGTAGAAATACCGTCTTTATGAATACTGTTTACACTTAAATTTTCATGTATAGCAACATCAGGAATCAGATTTTGAGTAACATACCTTTTAATATCATCGTCAAGCATTTTTAAAAACTTATTTCTGCATAAAACATTCACTTTGGTGCCGAATCCTGAAAATACGTTTGCAAACTCTGCGGCGATGACTCCGCTTCCGATAATATTCAATTCTTCTGGGAGTTCTGTTAAACTCAATACATCTTTATAAGTTATGGCATTTTCAAATCCTTCTATTTGGGGAACAAATGGCCTTACACCTGTTGCTATTATCAACTTATCATATTCAAGCTCTTCACCATCTAAAATAACGCTCTTATCTTCAAGCCTTGCATTACCCCTTTTAATTTCCACACCAGCATCCTTAGTTTCTACCTCTAGAATATGCCTTATTTTAGATACAGTTTCTTTAATACCTTCTATAAGTTTATCAAAATGCAGCTGGCAGTCACAATCAATTAAGCCCAGATTTTTAAAATTCTTTGCATCATTTATAAACTTTGCAACATCATTTAATCCTGTAACCATGACACATCCTTCATTAAGACATGTACCTCCAATTTTATCTCTTTCAACGAGAGTTACATTTTCTCCAATGCTTGATGCTTCAATTGCAGCAGTTCTACCTGCAGGTCCTCCACCGATAACTACGATATCCATAAAATTTCCTCCGCAGAATTTTGAATTTGAGCTTAAACCAACTCTAGGCCTCATATCTTTTATTATACATAAATATAATTAATGATAGTTAGTCCATCAAATATCACAGGCGTAATAGCTGTTTAAACTAGTTTTTTGACTAATAGTGCGCTCTATGTTAATTATTATCTTCGCCTGCAAATTTATTTATTACACATTACCATTAAACCCTTCTTTGAAATTTTTTAGCATATTTTTATATGTTAAGAGTACATATTAAAATTGATTAAAAAATTCATTTATAAAAACAAAATATTAAGTTTATAANNCATACTTTACAATTAAAATTTAAATAAGAGGAGATTATCAATGTGTATCGCAGCACCAGCACAAATAGTAGAAATTAACGATAATGTAGCAGTTGTTGACTTTGGAGGAGTAAGACAAAACGCTAAACTCGATTTAGTCGAAGATGTTGAAGTAGGTAGATACGTACTCGTTCACTCAGGATATGCTATAGAAGTTCTAAGTGATCAGGAAGCTAAAGATTCTTTAGAAGCATGGGAAGAACTGCTAAAAGTATTAGATGAAGAAGACAATCAATAATTTCATCTAAATTTCTATTTTTTATCTTTTTATTTTAAAATAATTATTAATATTTTAAGGCGTTAATTTACTTTTTAAGAGTGTTTTAATAGCGTTTTCTAATTCTTTTCCCATAAACGGTTTAGTTATATAACTGCAACGCCCTACCTGTCTAGCTCGTTCTAATATTTCCCCATTTGTACTGGCAGTTAAATATATAATAGGAATTTTTAGAGTTCCCACAATTTTTTTAGCTGCTTCTATTCCATTTATTTTTCCCTTAAGCAGGATGTCCATCAAAATTAAATCAGGTTTGTATTCATATGCTTTTTCAACCGCTTCCTCTCCTGAAGAAATTACAGGAAGTACAGTAAAACCTAAACCTTTTAACCTACTTTCAAGATCTAAAGCAACTATATTTTCGTCCTCTACAACTAAAATTTTTATATTTTCCATTTAAATCCCTTTTAGTGTCATATTAGTTAAGAATGAACTTTTAAACTTATTTTTAATAAATTAAGCACCTATTATATTAACACATTTATTTATTAAGGATATAAAGGTTATAATATAGATATTAATCATCTCAACGTAAAGTCAGGTTGATGAACTCATGAATTTCGCAATAAATAAAAATAAGTTTACATTATTTCGAACACTATCAATCTTCTTTGCTGTTGCTTTATTAATTACAGCTTTTATTCTAACTATCGAAAATACAGAGTCTTATAATAATATCTTCGGAAATTTAGCTTTTTTTATTCTAAATTTAATAGTTATAATCACTTTATTCTATGTTGCAAAAAAATCATTTAAATACGGCAGAAAAGCATTTATAAGCTGGACTTTAATAGCCCTTTCCCAATTAGTCACGATTTTTGGCAATATATTATGGACAATAATGTATACGGAGCTTAATAAGTCTCCTTTTCCATCTGTAGTAGACATACTTTACTTATTATATTATCCTCTACTTATAATTGGTATTCTCTTTTTACCAGTTATCCGAACTCAAGAAACAAAAAAATATCAAATTCTTCTTGACACTGGAATCATGATTATATCTGCAGGTCTGGTCATCTGGGTAATTTTAATATCATTTCCAGCAGTTCATAACGCAAATACATTTAACATAGGTATATACTTGTTTTACCTCCTTATGGATGTCTTTATGCTGTTTATATTATTTTATCTACTGCTTGATTGGTTTGGACAGGTAAAAAAGGTGCCTTTATTGTTACTCGCCTTAAGTGTGGCAGTCCTGGTCATTACCAACGCTATTTACATTTATCAATTTTTATATACCGTATATATTTCAGGTAACTTTTTAGATATAGGCTGGTTAAGCTCTTATTTCTTAACAGCTCTTGCTGGTGTTTCTTATATAGATGATAAACTAGAATTGCCACTTCCACAGTTCAAATATAAATTTTTATTCCTGAAAGTCAAAGGGAGTTCTTATTTACCTGTGCTGTGGATTTCTT
>DADN01000237.1:1006-10311 GCA_002509665.1 Methanobacterium sp. UBA8 | reverse complement strand
TTGGAACCCCACCAGTTATCAGTGATATCTAAAGAATTACCGAGCCTGTTATCAATGTTATTTGTGGATGGTACGCTTGTAGCTTTATTGTTTATAAAAGCGCTGTTGTGTATATTAACAGCACTATCCTCAGAGTATAAGGTTAATATTCCTCCCGATGAGCTTGCTGTGTTGCTTATAAACCTGCAATTATTCGCATTTAAATTAGCACCGAACAAAAGAAATGCAGCGCCTGCGTAAGCACTGTTGTCTCGGAAGTCACAGTTGTTAATAGTGGTTGTCCCGTTGATGTAGATAGTACCACCAGAGCTGAGTGTAGCGTCGTTATTTGTAAAAACAGAATCACTAGCAATTAATGTACCGTCATCTGCAACACATATTGCAGAACCGCCACCCAAATGTGCATAGGAATTGACACAATTGGTGAATTTACAGTTAACAACAGTTAAATAACCCTCGTTAAATATACCCCCACCAAAACCTGATTTACCTCCCGTGATAGTTAAATCTCTAACGGTTACAGTGCAACCAGAGTTAACAGCAAATATCCGTGACGAACTTAAACCATTAAGAATAGTCCCACTTTGACTACTCCCTTTAACAGTCATACTCTTGTCCAAAATTATATTGCTGTTGCCTGACCCACTGTAAGTCCCGTCCGCGATAATAACAGTTCCACCGGAATTCACAGTGCCTGTTGCATTTTTTATAGTCTTTTTAGCTGTTGCCAATGTGAGACCATCATTAGCATCATCTCCCGAGGAACTAACATAAATAGTATCTCCATCAGCAGCAGCAAGTGTGTTAACACTTACACCTAACATCAAAGCAAAGCTTAAAAATATTATCAAAATTAAAATTTTTTTATTAGTAATTGCTTTCATTTAGCCTTTCACTCCTTGAACTAAACTGAATCATTTACTTACTTACATATACACATTATAATACTTTGTTACGGAATTTATACGCTTTATTAAAGTAACAAGTTATCTTATGATCGTTATAACGTGTTTTACATTATTCAACAGTGTTTTTCTAAAATTTAGACTTTTAAATCGTTTATTAATGATTAAAAGATCAAATAAAGATCAATAACGTTAAAAAGATCATTTAAAAATTAAAAATTAAAAATTAAACCATATTAGATCCATAATAATTAAAGAATGATCTAATTTCCACTTATAATTATAAATATATATTATTAAACATTAATTTGACAAACATAAGTTTTTAGTGTCGTTTCAATCCACATAAACTGCATACAAAGGACATCATGAAAACCAGTCCATATACTTATAAATAACTTAAATCCTATGTAAAACCAGATTGATGGATATTATAATTATTTTTAATAATAAATTATAAAAAAAGGATACATAGAGGCGAGTTATAATGGTTAAATGCCCCAATTGCGGTATTGAATATGATGATAATTCTATAAAATGTTTAGTTTGCGGATATAATTTCAATGAATCCCCTGAAGAAAATATTAGAGTTCAAAAAACAAAAGCAGATGAAAATAAATCCAATATACAGGCTATTTTTGCCGGTGCCCTTGTTTTTTCAGGATTAATGTTTTTTATCGCGATGCTGATAATTCTATTGGGCTTGTATAAGCCTTTAGATTTATATACAGTCGCGTCTACACTCATTTTTGCAATTATAGTACCAATTATAATAGGTAACATTCTGGCATGCTGGATTTCAAACAGCAGTTATTTACAGAGCATATTTAATGGAGGGATGATAGGAATTTTACCTGTTTTGGTATTCTCACTTTTTGGTTTAGGTGATATCTTCATTTTCATCGTTTTCTTCATTATGGGAATTTTAGGTGGAATTTTAGGTAAGATTATAACAACTAAACTAATAAAAAATTCTCAAAAAAAATATATGGAAAAAATTAGAATTACAATGGTAATCCTTTTTATAATAATTGCAGGTATCTTTGGTACATCAATGGCTATTGCAGGTGCCAGCAATAATAACATGACCTATGACCAGAACGGAATTTCGTTCAATTATATTGGAGGATTAGTTGCAGTGAATAATACTGGAAATACACATCCTTTCGGTACAGGAAATAACCTTACTGTAGTTGCAGCGTTAAACGGCGTTAATAATACAGGGACTCAATTAGATTCTTTAGTTATAAGTAAAGGCCCCACAACAGCATCATTACAAGACCAGGTTAATGCAGAAAAAGAATCTATTCAAAAAGCCAACTGCACAATCACTTCAGAAATAAATCTAACCGTAGACGGAGTTCCTGCCATTGAAATCGGTTACAACACCACAAGCAATATTGCAGGAGTAGACCTGCTCCTTATAAAAAATAACACTCTCTACGACCTGAACTTCAATTACGACGAAAACAACACATTACAAAGGTATATGACTTTTTTACCCATTGAAAAAAGTTTGCACATACAATGAATAAATTAATTCAAAAAAAGAATTTATGGGGTATCATCAGGTGATGATTACCTCTAATTTATCTTCTTCTGCTGCATTTTTAATTTCACGTGCTATTCTACGCCCCATACTCATGAATTCACCGAACATGAGGTAACTGTAAGCAGAAGCGTGCATGAATGTATTTGTTCCACCGTCTATCCTTGCACTCATCTCAAATACAACAATTTCAAGATTGTCAGTACATAGTGTCTGTAAACAGAACGGCCCGTTCATTCCAGGTTTTACTAATTTTTTAGCGGCTTCAACAAGGTTATCACCAATATCAAATACCTGTGGGAGCAATGATTCCCTTATAACCACAGGATGGTTACCTGTTATAACGTAGGATGGATCAAGTGCAAGTTCAAGCTGATCTTTTGCCGGAATTCTTGTTACACCGTCAATATTGGATTCAAATCTGCTGTCCATACCTAAAACTTCGACTTCGTCTTTTAATGCAGAGTAAAAGAAGTGAATACAATAATTACATCCAGAAACATATTCTTCAATGTGTGCTTTTTCTACATCTTCTTCTGTAATCCATTCCCTGTCAATCATGTTAACGATTTTTTTATCGAATTCTTCAGGCGATGCTGCCACGAAGTACCCTTTTCCGCCCCTTGCACCTGGGAATTTAACCATTACAGTTCTATCAATGTCTGCACTGCTTTCGAATTTTTTAGGTATCCTTATGTCTGATTCTAAAAGAAGTTTTCTTTCAAGATCTCTTTCAGCTTCCCATCTTAAGATGGACCTGTTTCCAAACATTGGAACATAAAATTCACTTTCTACGCGATCCAGTCCAGCATAAGCTATAAAAGAACCATGAGGTACAATAATACTATTTAAATCACGTAATTTTTGTTGTACATCTTCATTTACTATATCACTGAATTTATCAACAAGTATAAATTCATCAGCAACTCCAAAACGCTGGTATGGAACTTCACGTCCTTTTTCGCATACTACAGCGGTTCTGAAACCTTCTTCTTTTGCTCCTTTTAGTATATGTAAAGATGTATGACTTCCTAATGTTGCGATGGTTATGTCTTTTTTATCATATTTATTTAAGATATCAAGGATTTTCTGTCTATCTACCAAACTCATTTTGAATCTCCCCTGTCTTAGTTGAATAATGAATAAATTTTGTCTGTTGTAATAGTTATTCTTTTTGTCTTGATCCCCACTCACTACTAAATTAGGAACTATTTAGAAAATACGAATACTATTTTTTTGGAAAATCCTGAAAATTGGCATTAGTACTCAAACATAAAAGAATATAACGATTTTACTTAACTTTTTAAGGCAATTTGGTATGCATGCATCTTATTCCTGCTTTTAAACATTATAATATCAATTTTNNAGTATAAATATTATATTCATGAAAGGCAAAGTCATCGGAGATATCCTTGTTTTAAAAAATGAACCAGATAATTTACAGGAACTACTAAATTTACCAGAAGTCAAACGCATAGTTAAATTAGGACGTATAAACGGACCTAAAAGAGAGCCAGAAGTTAAAATGCTTGTTGGGGATAACACAGAGACAATCCACAGGGAAAATCACTGTTTTTTCAAGTTAGATGTTGCCAGAATAATGTGGTCGAAGGGAAACACAGGAGAAAGGAAAAGGATGTCAACTCTAGCTGAAGATGGCGAAATCATTGTTGATATGTTCGCTGGAATTGGATATTTTTCAATACCAATAGCCGTACATTCCAATCCTGCCAAAATTTATTCATTAGAAATAAATCCTGTGTCATACGGCTATTTAAAGGAAAATATCGTGCTTAATAAAGTTGAAGACATAATAGAACCAGTATTAGGTGACTGCAGAGAATTTGCCCCCAAGAATTTCGCAGATAGGGTTTTAATGGGCTACATCGGAAATACACATGAATATCTTGATAAAGCAGTAGACATCGTGAAACCTGGAGGTGTTATCCACTACCACGAATCAGTGCCAGATAAGCTAAAATTTGAAAGACCCCCTCAAAGGATAGTTGACGCTGCAGGTGGGCGCGATGTGGAAATATTAAATAAAAGAATTATAAAAAAATACTCTCCTGGTGTTTACCACGTTGTAATAGATGCATTAATTGAATAAGTTAATTAATTTGTGTGATGATATGGACACTCATCAGGAAATATCCAGTTTAATTGAATATAATACTGCAGAGTTTTTTCTTAATTTAGGGCGTTTAAATGGTGATGAAGTCCGTGATACTCCTGAAATTAAATACATATTCGCAAAAAACTGGTTCAACCGCATTTTCATGGCAAATTTCAATGAATCAAATCTATCTGCAAATATTGAACAGATAGTCTCAAGGATTAAAAAGTTAAATATATCTGCTTCCTGGTATATTACTCCCCAATCACATCCTGCAAGCCTGCAAAACATCCTGAAAGATTATAGTTTTACGTATAAAGAGAATTGGAACGCAATGGCAGTTAATCTTGAAAATATCCCTGAAAGTTTTAACTTTCCAGAAGGTATGGAGATAAAAGAAGTTCTTAATTTAGATGAACTCAAAACATGGACTGATATCCTGGTAAAAAGCTTTGAATTCCCCGAAATAATTCAGTCTTATAAAAAATATTTTATTAATGCAGGACTTGAAAGCCCTAATTCTCATTATTATTTAGGATTTCTAAATGAAAAGCCAGTAGCTACAGGAATACTTTTTGATGGTGAAGGGGCTGCAGGTTTATTTTATATCGGGACAGTCCCCAAGGCTCGAAGAAAAGGCATAGCTAAAACTATGGTTTATTATCTGTTAAATGAAGCAAAAAATAGAGGATACCCCATTTCTATTTTACAAGCAAGCGAAATGGGATATCCAGTTTACAAAAAGATTGGTTTTAAGAAATATTACACCACAAAAATTTACAGAAGATAAATTTCCATTTAACTGCTAAATAAAGTTTCAAAAACGCATGTTAAAAATTTAAGAATTTATCTCATAATTATATTAAATATAAAAAACAAAGTATAAATAAGATAAGTGCTCTTAATTTCCAAAAAAGAGCTGTGTTGTGGTAATATGGACTTATATAAAGCTATAATGAACAGGAGAAGTATAAGGAAGTATAAAGAAGAAGAAATTGATGATGAGCTTATAAATAAAATAATTGAAGCAGGTATATGGGCCCCATCTGCTGGAAATTTACAAAGCTGGGAAGTTATAGTTGTAAAAGACCCCGAGATAAAATCTCAACTTGCAGTCGCATGTTACATAAGGGAATTCATTGCAGAAGCCCCTGTTGTGCTGGTAATGTGTGCTTATAAGCGGAAATCAAGTACCACATATGGCGAAAGAGGGCAGGAACTTTACTGCATACAGGATGCAGCGTGTGCAGCCCAAAACATGCTCCTTATGATCCATAATCTTGGACTCGGAGCTTGCTGGAATGGAGCCTTTGATGAAGATTCAGTTTCATCTCTGTTAGGGATTCCAGATGGCATAAGGCCCGTAGCAATAATTACGGTAGGCTATCCTGATGAAAAGCCTATTCCACCACCAAGAGAAGAAATTGAAGACTTTATTCATCGCGAAACCTATTAATTTTATTAATCATAGAATCATAAATTTTTCAGACTTGCTTTTAGCTGTTGCAATAATACTCAATAAAACAACTGATAAATATGGACATCAAAGTCATTGGAATAGATCTATCAGGGAAACCCGAAAATCCAACAGGAATTTGCTTTTTATACGGGCATAATCTTCATTTTAACACTCTTTTTAAAAATGAAGATATTTTAAGTTATATATCCCTGAAAAAACCATCTTTAATTGTAATTGATGCTCCACTATCACTTCCAAAGGGCAGATGCTGTCTGAGTAAAGACTGCAGCTGTAGTAAAGAGGGAGGACATTTTAGGGAAGCAGAAGTGAAAATGCGCAAATATGGGAGAACATTGCCCCTTACATTCAGAGGAATGCGGATGCTTACAGAAAGAGGCATTCAAATAGCAGAGAAACTTAAAGATGAATATACCGTATTAGAATCCCATCCAAGGACCATTCAAAAAATTTTAGGCTTTTCAAATTTATATGAAGACTTAACAAAATATTTTGAATTGCCAGAAAATATCAGTGGACATGAACTGGATGCTGCACTGCTTGTTATAGCAGGTGTTTTTTATGCGCGAGGAGAATTTATGGAGTTTGGTGATGTGGATGAAGGTACCATAATTCTTCCTAAAGAAAACAGGAGTATAAATGATATTTTAAATTTTAAAACGTTTCTTTGATTTAATACGCATTAAAATACATCATTGGACATATATACAATATTGAAGTTAAAATAAACACAATTTAAACCTATTAATCCATTTAATGATTATTTCATATTAGTTTATTTATGCTTTTTTTATTAAATAGTAATATTATTTATCACATGATGATCATAATAAGTACATGAGACCTCCTATGACAAAAAGGGAATCTGTACTCAAGGCTACGTATGAAATATTGAGATATAACAAATATTCAGGTGTTGCAACTTTTATATTCCGAACAAAATTAATGGAACGCCTGCATGAATATAATGATGACATAATTCGTGACCTTGAGGAAATATTGATCAGATATGAGTTGATATTAAAAGACAAAAAGACCCAGCTTTTAATACCTACAAAAAAGCTGTTATATGCCCCTGAATTTGAATTATTGCACCTCGGTAAAAAGACGGCAGTTCCAATAAGTAGTAAAATTAGACAATCCCAATTCCTGAGAATATAAAATGAATTGAACAATATTAGGGCATATGACGAGTTGTTTAAATAGCATATTTATCCAACCAACAATCCACTTAAAAATGATTAAAGGAGTGATATAATGGCCGGAATGAGCCCTGAAGCCGTTTATAATTATTTAGGTGGTGTACATTATCCAGCTAAAAAGCCAGAATTAATTAAACACGCCAAAATTAACGGTGCTGGCGCAGATGTAATTAATGCTTTAGAAACTCTTCCTGATGAAGAGTATAAATCTCAAGATGAACTTATCAGGATAGGATCCCAGCTTAAGCATAAAGAATGGTCAGAAATTAGACACGAACACGGCAGATAAGGGACTATAAATCATCTTAGTACATCAAAATAATTTTCTTATTCTTTTTAATGAGATTAGTTAACTTAATTAATTTTTTAGATACTGTTTAACCTATCTGGAATCTTTTCCATAAGCTCATCAACTGTTTCAGCACCATTAAAAGCCGTTACAATTGATTCAACAGGTTTGCTGTATATCCCAGGATAATCTATTTCACCTTCTTTTGAAATTTGAAATGCAAGCTTTTCCATATCAACTGAAAACTGGGCGTTCACATATCCCCTGTTACCTCTAGCATCTAGCCTGTACCATTTATCATCTAAAAATACTGCATTAAGCCCATGGAGTATGTAACCTCCATCATGAGTTAATCTTTGATAGCAAAAACCTGTTGGTACTTCTAAAAATCTTAGCATTGCAGCAAGCAGGTTGGATTTTGCAAAACAGATCCCCTGACCATTATCTAAAACTTCAGATGCCTTGAAAGCCACTTTCTGGCCATTGATGTCTAGTGAGTGTGGTATTTCATCCCTTACAAATTCATAAATATTTTTGATAGTTTCAAACTGATTTTTAGAATTTAAAGATAGTTCTAACGCCTTCTCCTGGATTCTAGAATTATTGTAATCCATGATTTCAGAACCCTTCAAATAATCTGTTATATCATCTATCTGGTTAAACTGCAAATTTTCGACTCCGAGCTTTTTATGTTTTTTGTATTTTTATCTGCTTTTTTAAATACAAGTTTCATACCCACATCAAAGAAAAAAAAGTTGTCATATTTCTGCTTTCAATTTCTTATTTTACTGCAGTACCCTTGAAGAAGTTATAAAAGAAAACCCCATCAGATTCTGTTGTTTTATATAAATCTCCTATCCCTTTTTTCCATGATTCTGCATCCATCATACCTGAAGAAATTGCCTGTTCTTTAACTCCTTCCACCATTGCAATAATAGTCCTTTTATTGAACCCTTCCACCAAATCAGGTTTGCTTGCATCAACATATACAATTTTAGGTAAAACCTGGACATTTTCAAATCCAGAATTTTTTAAGAGGGGATAAATTTCTCTCCCAATCATCGGGTTACAGTCCAGTCCAGTTTGACACTCTATTAAGCATTTCCATGCTTTAACTGATTCTTTTGTTTCAGGATAGAAATAACAGGACCCATGATCTCCTTCAATTACGGTGATTGAGCCTCCTTTCTTAAGAACTCTCCTTAAACTTTCCAGCGCAGCTATTGGATCCTTTAGATGCTCAAGCACGAAGCAGACAAATATATGATCAAAAGTTTCATCTTCAAATGGTAAATTTAGAAGGTCTGCCCGTTGAAATTCAATATTAGAAAACCCATTTTGTTCTACTAACTCTTTTGCCTGCTTTATTGAATCTTCAGATATGTCAATTGATGTAATTTCAGCATCAGGGCTGCTTTTTACAAGCCTTATCGTTTGCGCCCCCACACCGCAGCCTGCTTCTAAAACTTTACTTCCTGCAGAGTATTTAGTACCCTCATGCAGAAGGTCAGCAAGCGTATTTGCCTGATCAAGCAGTCTGTTAGACTCCTCTTCAGAATATCCGTGAACATAATCGTTACCCATAATAATCATCCCATATTAAAATTTGTTAGTCCCTTAAACTAATTTATATTTTTATCTTATTTTGATCTTTACATTTTATTTAAGCTTTTAAAGCCACGACTTTTATTTAAAGAGCAATAAGATCAAAATATATCCAACACTTTGAATAAGTTTTATACAAGATAGTGCTATTTAAAGCTTTAC
>DADN01000237.1:0-989 GCA_002509665.1 Methanobacterium sp. UBA8 | reverse complement strand
AGGTTATTCCTTACTATTACAAATGAATACCCGCCACCAAATTCTACACCCATAAATGCTGCTTCTACTACTTATTTCATTGTAACACCTGCATATACCGCTATCTCAAATATTCTATATTTATATCTGGATTTAGAGCAATTCCTGGCTTTGCTAATAATTCAACAAATCTGAAACCTTTTGATGGGTGGAAAAGATTTGCAGATGCACAGCTTTTTAAAACCCATGCGGTATCAAGGCCCATTTCAGTACCTGCACATGCAAGTACCAGTTCATCTTCAGGAATGATTCCTGCATCAGTGGCCATTAAAACAGATTCCATAGATACCAGCGTTCCAGGCGAAATTAATTCAAGTGTTTTTGCCATGACATCAATAGAGGTAATCTTTTGAAGGTGTAATCTCATTGAAAAAGTAGGCCCAAAGAGGGGAATAGTTCCTCGGACGATTTCAACATTTAATTCTTTTAATTTAGGCATATTCTCTTCAGTAATATTCATAGGTACTCTTTGTAATCCTTTTTTAATCCATTCATCCCGTTTTTCCTTGAGCTCAGGTATTTCAGCAAATAGATCTTTATCCATCTCATTTACTTCCCAGTACATGCCCTGCGGACATGTAACACAAATTATTTTCTTATTTTCTATTTTTTCAGCTATTTTAAGAGCACTATCACCAGTAATGGATGCTACTACGATATAATTAACTTTCAAAGAGGTATCTTCCAAAATTTCTATCACTTCATCAGTGTTTACAGGACCTGGTCTTTCAAAAACTTTCATATAAACTCCTCTCGTAAAGAATTGTACTACTATAATATCTAAACCAATTTAGCTTTTTGGTAACTGAACCACTACCAGAATAGTCCATACTACTTTTAAGAGCATATAAACTAATATATTTTGATATTTATACTCCAATACATTTAATTATGCTAAATTTTAATTTAATCTCGATTTAAGGCAGTAATATGATTTAATGGATAAATCT
>DADN01000098.1:2295-3139 GCA_002509665.1 Methanobacterium sp. UBA8 | reverse complement strand
ATGGTAAACATTGGAGTTTTAGCTGTGTTGGTAAACCATAAATACTTTATTTATTTAGGAATAATCATTCCTTATTTATCCATATTAATGGCTTTGACTCTTAAGGATAAAATACATCTTAAAATAAATAAAAAAGGCATATTATCATGTTTTACAATTCTTTTATGGATTATGTTGATTATGGGGAATTGTATATTCTTAACCAGCTTTTTAGAAAAAACTAAAAATTATGATTATATGGAAATTGAATACGATGTTCAAAAGTATATACCTCCTGGAAGCGTTGTTGTGGGGGATCATAATTATTGGATTGCATTACATGATGAATACAGATATTACGGGCGTGAAAATGTCAACAAGACCAGTGAGATGATGAGGGATTTAAAAGTACAATACCTTCTTTTTGATAACACCTGGGCAATTGAGGATGATTATATTGAGGATTTCATTAACCAAAATTGCACACTGATTGCGGAGATTCCAGGCAATGATACTGCTGGATTTGGAATAACTAAAGTATACCAGATAAAAAGAACATATTAACCTCAGCTTATAAGATTAAAAAACTATTAAAACACTTTTACCCATTTAAAGACCATAAAACGTATGGATGTATACAGAAATATTTTTCAGGATAAATAAATTAGATTAATTGCCTTTACCCAATATATGAATTGTTATCAATAATACTCCTTATTCCTAAAAAGATTTATTAAACTTAATCTAAATATTCTGTGGGAGTTGAAATGGATAAAAAATTGTTTACCACCCTAGCCATTGTCTTGCTGATTTTTTCCATTGGGTTTTTCTTAAGAGTGGAAACCACAAATCTCAATTCAATTCC
>DADN01000098.1:999-2183 GCA_002509665.1 Methanobacterium sp. UBA8 | reverse complement strand
GCATTTATCTACAAATTCATCAACTTATTTGGAGATGTACCCCTCCTTGTTATTTGCTTCTGGTTATCTGCATTTATAGCACCACTGGCAGGAATTGCAGCCTATTTCTTTGTGGGTAGATTAACCAATCAATACGGTGCAGTTACTGCTGGTATTTTAACCGTCACTATCCCCTATTACTTTGTTCGTACTGTTCCAGGATGGTTTGATACAGACATGTTCAACTTATTATTTCCCTTTTTGGTGGTTGGCTTCTTTTTCCTGGCACTGGATAGTATAAATAAACCCGGTAAAAAGGCACTAATTTTTTCAAGTCTAACAGCAGTGTTCATGTTCTTATTTGCACTGGCCTGGAATGGTTGGCAGTACCTGTTTTACCTCATTGTTATCTTCTGGGCTGTTTACATTCTAGTAACTAAGTTACGGGGTGGAATGGTAAAAAATCATCTATATAACCTGATATTATTCTTTGCAGGGACATTAATCTTAGTAGGAGTATTCACTGGATTAATAAACATTTTTAAACTAGCATATAGTCCAATTCAACTTCTTAATTTATCTACTGGCAGCGCATCCTGGGCTGATTGGCCCAATCTTTATATTTCAGTTTCTGAACTGACTAAACCTTCTTTAGAATCAATTGTTTCACGTATAGGAATTGCACTCTTTGCCGGATTATTCGGACTGGTATGGACTTTCCGAATACTGTTAAATGACAAATTAAGCCAGAAATTCTTGAAGAGAATTAACTGGATGTCCTTTTGGTTCCTGGTTTTATGGACCATTGCCGGTTTTGTTGCCTTGAATAATGGTGAAAGATTCATGATCATGTTAATCCCACCTCTGGTGGTTAGCACTGGAATCATGATTGGAATCTGCATTGAGTACCTAGGCTTATTGAAAAACAGCCAAAAAATCAATATCTTCAAAAGAAATCCTTACATTCTTAAAGTTTTTTCTATTTTAATCGTGATATTAATAGTACTCCCAGGGATATGGGCTAGTGGAACCAGCTTTAATTTAATTCCTGGTACTAATGATGATATCTGGGCCGCTTCAATTTGGATAAATAATAACACATCAAACAACACAGTCGTTATAGGTGACTGGAACAATGGTCATTTATACACTGCTATTGCAGATCGTCCTGTTCTTGAAGATGGTAGAATGGGTTATATAGAAAC
>DADN01000098.1:0-916 GCA_002509665.1 Methanobacterium sp. UBA8 | reverse complement strand
CTACCAGTGGAGATCAGGGTTACATTACACTGGATCTGTATGTAGGAAACACCAGTAAAACTGTGGATATCATGAACAATATATTAGGTCTTGATAAAGAAAGTGCTCGCAATCTACTCTTAAATGATTATAATCTGAGTAGCAAACAGGCTGATGAAGTTTTAAAGTATACTCATCCCGAAAATCCGTCTCCTATGGTTGTGGTTACCAACGATAAGATGATTAATATTGGGCACTGGATATTTACGTTTGGTGGGTGGAACTTCACTGGAAATTCTTCTAATAATTATATTTACTCATCGGGAACTGTGAATACGACTTCTGATTATCTTAACTCAAGTAATGATGTATTCATGGATTTTAAAACAGAAAATTTAACCTGGGAAAACGAAACACCCTATTTTGTGGAATTCATTGATAATGGAACCATTGTAAAGCGTTATGTTGATCCCAGCAGTGATTTTGGTGTTTTCATCATTGATCATAAAAAAGCAGTAGTACTGGATAGACAATTTGAGAATTCTATTTTCACCAAGTTGGTCATTGAAAAAAGTAATTCCACTGTGTTTAAACCTTTATTTTATCGTAATAAAGCAGTGGTTTGGGGAGTTTGAGGATATAACTCTTAAATATATTTATTCTTAATAAATCCCAAAACTACATTTTACCAATAGCAGTATCTCTGGCAGTATCTATCACTTGAGAAATATTCCCTGCAAATGATTTGGTAATTCCAAATATGGCCCCACCTGCAACAATCACTATAACTAACATGGCACCAAGTAATAATATCATTTCAGCGCTGATCTGACCTTTTTCATCCATTCTATCCACCCTATTGTATGGAAGTAAACTTACAAAATCATAATTTAATCAAGTACTTTTATTATAAATTATAAGATTCTGCTATAAATTA
>DADN01000028.1 GCA_002509665.1 Methanobacterium sp. UBA8 | reverse complement strand
CATTAAGCTTTTTCATCATGTGTCCAATACCTTTACATCCATTTAGAGGATTAAAAACTTCTTTTTCGCTAAATAATTTTTTCATCATGCCATTATAATAATTCCCACCAAGAACAATGATTTTTTCATATTTATCCAGTTCTTTAGATTTTATCTGTAAAAAAAGCTTCTCTAATGTAATTGGATTTGATGTTTTATTGTGGAAACATTCACTGTACTGTCCCTGGACAACTTCATCTGGAAATAAAAANNTGAACCCATATTTAGCTGATAGAATGCACCATGAATCAAAATCTGCCTTTTCAGCGTATTCTATACATTTTCTGGTAAATGAACCTGTATACAAATCTTCTGCTTTTACATGGTCTGCTTCTGGATTTTTATCCCATATTTTCTTTTTTCCACAGGATATTATACATAGAGATTTCATCATGTAAATTAGATGTGAGATATTTAAAATAGTTTTACTTTTTTTAAATTTTTTAATATGAGTTATTTATCAGATTAATATATTAAATTTAAAATAAACGCCAAATAGGGCCCTAATTTGCTTAAAATGCGCATATAAATATATATAACAAAGAGAACATAAGTATGATATGAGGGGACTTAAGTATGAAATGTGAGGAAAATATAGAGCTCGAAGTTATGGACATGCTTAAAAAGTATGCAAAGGCATATGCAGACAAGAATATTGATGTTATGATGGATCTGTTTATAGATGATCCAAATATTGTAGCGATAGGTACAGGTACTGATGAATGGGTTCACGGTCGTGAAGAGCTTAAGGAAGGATTTAAACGTGATTTTAACCAGGCTGATAATATACAGGTTAAATTTGAAAAGGTCACTATTCAATATGCAGGTAATGTGGCATGGTTATCAGCTTTGATGACAATGTACGCAGTGATTTCAGGAAAAGAAGTACTGCTTTCAGGCAGGTTAAGTATGGTTCTTGAAAATAAAGAGGATAGATGGTTATTTACGCATTTACATTTCTCTTTACCAGCAAATGAACAGGAAGTTGGGCATTCATTTCCAGAATGGATTATAAGTTGATTAATTTAGAGTTAGATATACTATTTATTCTTTTTCAGTATTTAACCATAGTTCATTTAACTTATTTTTTAAAACATTGTGAAGCTTTTCAGCCCCAATTATTTCTTCTTTTTCTAAATTCCAGCTTGATGGATACAATAAGAATGGTTTGGACTGATCACCGCCTAATCCTCCATGACTGCCTATCAATTCCTCAAAAGCAGCCACTTCATTTTTTTCGCTGTCATATAAACTGTTTACCAGAATATCTGGTACATATTTAAAACTATCTGTCCTTTTTAAATGGAGGGCAGCGTTTTTTCCAAAACCTTTAAGCGGGTTTTCTCCTTCTATTCTCTCATCTTTTAAATAATAAACACCTTTAGAGCCAATTATAATAGGTCCCTCCTCACTGGATCGAACCATTATAAACCCAATGCCTTCGTGCCGTATTAAACCTGGAATTAACTCAGGAAATACAGTATTGATCTCTTCAAATGTCATTCTATTTTCCCATTTTTTGAAATAAATCAAGCCAAGATTACCTGAGGCAAGCACTGTTACATCTGCATCCTTATGATCAATAGGTTTTTCTCGCGGCTTTATTGGAATTTTGAGTGTTTCATTAAATTTTGCAAGCCTTTCACTTATTTTGTCATCTTTATCAAGTGATTGCCAGATGTTTCCAGTGAATTCTTTACTGCTTTTAACTGCATTTTCTTTTTTTTCCTTTATCCATTTAGTTTCCTGTCTCTCAATTGACTGTCTGATATTTCCAGTGAATTCTTTACTTCCTTTGATGGCATTTTCTCTCTTTTCACTTATCCAGCGTTTCCCATCTGCAATTGGATACGTAATTACTTGACTAAAGTGATCTTCATTTGTATCGAATTCATAATATATTTTTAAGTCTTTAGGAATTAGTTCACGTACTAAGCCTTCTAAAGAAATTCCGTAGCGCTGTTTAAATGTTGCTCCATTACTTTGTCCATGATCAGAAAGTATCACAAAATGATATGGTCTTGAAGCACTTTTTCTTGCATCATCCAAGAGTAAAAATTGTTTATCCAACTGTTTAAGTGCATAAAAAGCATCAGTATCTGTTGTACCTGAATGGTGTGCTATTTCATCGTAACCTACATATGTTGCATATACGGCATCAGCTCGGCCTGTAAAAATATCTCCAATAATTGTACTTGTTGTTATTTCGCGTAAAAAAACATTGGCTGTAGCTCTCACAACTAAATAAATAATGCTGCGGTTCATTCGGGGCCGTATATCTTTTCTCCACTGCCTGAATCGAGATGCAATTTCCAGAAGAATGTCCCATATAAACAGCACGATGGTACGTGCAAAGTTGTAGGGGTTAGAATAGAAGAAATACCATGCCTTTGTATAAAACTTCGATAAATCACTGAGTTTGCTGTAGGTAAATATGGCATTTAATGCGTCTCCAGAGAAAAGATTGGATCTACTTGCCCCATTTATTGCAAGCAATCCGTTTCCATCTGATACACGCTTTTCAAGTAAAGGTGCATCAAATAATCCAGTAGATACTCTTAATTTATTATCATTTTCCTTTTCAACCCACCTGAAAGCTGGCATGTCATGATTCTTTCCATGGAGAATACCAGCCTGGGAAGCGCCAGTTTGAGATGAAAGATCAGTTTCCCACCGAAGAAGTTTATGGCTCTCTTTTTCTATCCACCCTTTAAGTGTGGGCATGTATCCATTATTTAGAGCGCTTTGTAAAACAGCTTCTGCCAGTCCATCAATTTCTAAAAATATAACGCCAGGTTTATCAGAATGATTCTTTTGTGAAAAGCGTTCAGCATATCTCCTTAAAACGGATCTATAATAAGATGCCTCATCCCCAATAGTTAGAACTCCAGATACAAGTGTGTTAATAAGTGCTATCCCTAAGGGAACCAGAACTAAAGCTGAGTCTTTTATGGTGATTCCGGGAACAAAAAGACTGATAAACCATATAAGCAAACCATTTAAAAGTAATGTACCTACTCCAAAGGTAAAAACGAGAAAAGGAAGGGTGTAATATGATAAAATAGGCCAAAAAATAGCATTTATTATACCAACTAATATAACCACTATAAATGCTGTTTCCCAGCTGTTAATGCTCAGTCCGGGAAGAAACCATGTCATTAACATAAGTCCTGCTACTTCTGATATCAATAAGACTAATGTACGGCCCATCCATAGAATGTTCTGGTTTTTATCCATTTTTAACCTCGGATAAATAATGAATACTAACTATTAATATGAATTTTATGTGGTTATTAATCTTGTGAAGTTAATAATTAGTATATAGTTAATCTTAAACTTGGTTTTAGAATTTTTAATGTCATTATATTTATTATTTAGGTGTTCTGAGGTTTATCACTGTAATTTCAGGGGGACAGTTAATTCTAATCCAGAATATGTTTGTTCCAAGCCCTCGGTTTGTGTACTGGACCATATCGCCCACTTTGTATCTACCAACTGGATATTTTAAAAAGTGGGGACCCCTGATAAATGTTCCAATGCCCGGTATCATAAATTGACCTCCATGTGAGTGGCCTGAAATCTGTAAACTGAACCTTCCTGTTGTTGCACTGATATCTGCAAAGTCAGGTTCATGTGCAAGCAGTATTGCAGGTTCCGAGGAGGGTAATTTATCCATAACCAGATCCAGGCGGTGTTTATTTAACGTGACGCTGTCAACACCAGCTAAATGTAACATGGCATCGCCGCGTTTTAAAGTGTAAACATCATTACTAATATCTATTATGCTACTCTCCTTCAGCACATTACGAATTTTAGCAGCTCCAAGCCAGTGGTCATGGTTTCCAAGGACTGCCAGCGACACATCTTTGGGCTGGAGTTTCTTAAGACAATCTGTTAAATCATCTACAAGATAATCTATTGCATAGGATACAAAATCACCGGTTATAGCTACAGTATCTGGATTTTGTTGATTAACTAGATCCATAACTCCACTTAATCTGTCTGTTGATATCCACTGGCCTAAATGAATATCAGTGATATGTGCAATGCGGTAACCATCAAAAGAAGGGTCGAGTCCAGGAATTGTTATTTCAACAGGTACTATTTCAAAATGACATGAATCAAATTCATGCATTCCCATTTTTTCCATGGACTTTGACATTACATGTTGTAATTTTTCACGTATTTTAAATTCTTTTAAGTCATTTGAAGAGGTATCCTTCATTTATTAGTTTCTCCCGGATAATGATAATATCAAATATGTAAGATAAAATTTATATAATTAATTCGCGTTCATGTTTTTATCATGTGAAATTTTGCTGTATGTTAATAATAAGCCTGGTTATAGGTCAAACATATTAATTCTATTTATTTAACCAACTATTTACATAATAATTTAAATAATAACATTTTACACAATATCTCGAGCATTAAATTCTCAAATCCTTTAATCTTCCAAAAGACTCATTAAATATGTCCACATTTCAATTTCTTCCCTTGCTATAAAGTCTTCGCTGCGGTATTTTGATTCTTCACTTCCAAATGGATAATATTCTTTGTTAAAATATGCAGTTAAGTACAAATCTCCTGATTTAAAATCTAATTCTTCTTCAACACGGTTTTTAAGTTTATTTATTGATTCTTCATCGATATCAGTAATTTTATAAGTCACGTAGTACTTTTTAGGATTATCTGAAACTCCATAATCAACAACTTTAACTTTCATCTTTAATCTCCATCTTTTAAAAAATCACCAATTACATGTTCTGCTATTTTTACCTCGCTTGATCCTACATGCCCTAGTATTGAATCATATAAAAAGAGTTCAGATCCAGGTATTGATTCTGAAAGTGGTATTACATCGGTATCCGGTGGGAAATATTGGTCCTGATTAACTCCAATTACAAGTGTTCTAGCTTTTATTTTATGCAATTCTTTGCTTACATCATATATCATAGTAGCTTCATTTTGCCATATGATGTTATTTGCATCAGAATTAGCTCCTTCTAATTCCATTTCATGAATTGATTCAAGGACTTCTTCATTTGAAGAATTTTTATAGTAAGCTGGCGAAAAACCAAATAAATAAAGCATCATCATCGCATTTTGAGGACCGGTTTGAGGTTTATGTTCATATTTACCATCTAAATAATCTGGATCATTTTTAATGTAATTATTCATTATAGTAGATAATGCATAATTTTGACCTTTTGATGAAGAGCTTGTAGTGAGGGGTATGATAAAATCCATAAAATCAGGGTATTTTATAGCCCATTGGAGTGCAAGAAAACCCCCCATTGAAGTGCCAATAATGCCTTTCAGGTGTTTAATATTTAATTTTTGAGTTAAAAGTGTGTATGATGCATCTACCATATCTTCTACAGTATATTTTGGAAATAGGTGCCCCATGCCTGATGTTGATGGTGAGGAGGATCCTGGATTCCCCAGAGATGTAGGACAGATTACATAATAGTCGCGGGTATCCATAACTTTTCCAGGGCCTAAAACATCTTTCACGCGTTTTACAGATGAGTAATCTCCAGAAGAGCCGTGCAGGTAAACTATTCCATTGGTGATATTTCCATCATCATCCATCTTTTTGGTTCCAAATGTGGCATATTCTATATTTAATTCAGGTAAAATTTCACCAGATTTGAATTTAAAGTTCTCTATAGATTCATATTTTGGTTCTAACATGTTATTTCCTATTAAAAATTAAGTTTGAATTTTATAAAAACAATGTTTCATAATTACAGTATTTGATTCATCATAGAAACTCTACTCTGTGAGTTTTTAAAGATTTGAATGAGGTTATAGTTATTTATAGAACAGCTACTATTTTATTTTTTCTAAAGCATCAAAAGTTACACACTTTTAGATTTAAATTTAGTCAATTGTATAATATACCTGAATCAAATTCATATCTTAGTTTTGTAAAATTAGCTTGAATTAAAAAGAGGTGTAAATTAACTATAATTAAATTATATGGGGATTATTTAGTTAAATAATAAGAATTTAACTATTGAAGGAATTTACTATCTAATAAATTATATATTCTTTTAAAAGGCTATTATTAATGTTTGGTTTTTTTGTCTAAAGGATATTAGATACAATTTTTTCTACAGGTCTTGTGAACTCTTCTCCACATTTATTACATCTAAACACTAAGACTTGATTGTATTCATCAAGACCAATAATGCCTATTTTTCTGGTATCACACCTTGGACAATGACTAATCTCAAAATTGTTTCCAACATCTGTGTTTACCATAATATTACCCCTTTAATTATCTTTATTTCTCCATACTCACCCTACGTCTTACTAACTTTAAATTAGTAATCATAATGGGCTTATTTATATTATCTGTTTAAGCGGTAGTATATTCTTTTCCATCAAATGTAATTCCATAATTCCCACTTATAAATAAAATTTAAAATATATATCTAAACANNACATATAAAAAGACATTTTAGCCCTATAAAATATATTGAGTATAATTTAAGGTGCGGATCTGGAAACTTTTACAAGTACAGTTAAGATATTGCAAATAATTAACATTTTAAGTATTTTACTTTCTAAAGTGATGTACTGATGTCTAAAATAATAATAACGAAATATAACATTTTTAATGGATAAAAGACAAAACTATAATTGTATGTATGAAAATATAGCTGGATAAAAAAATATCCATTAGCTGAAAATGAAAAAGAGGAGAAAACGCATGGTATCCGCAAAGTTTTATGAAAAATTAATGAAAATATCTAAGGTAATGGAAGAAGAGGGAGATGGAATTAGTTATATCCGAAATGAAGCTGATAACTATACCATTGGAACAAGAAAATACAGCGAAAAAATTGCAAAGTACCTCGATGAAACAGTTGGAACATGGGAAGGCAGCGAAGCCCATGTGAAAAAAAAGAAATCGAGAGGAAACAAACAGGAAAAACCAAAAAAAGTTGGCTACCTCTGGAAAATTCCAGTAACAGAAAGTTGATTATTAAACATTCCCAAAAATCAACTTAAAGGGTTGAAATTGAATTACTACTCCTAAACCAAATAAATCTAATTTCTAATCCTTAAATATCGATTTTATTATGAATAAAAACTTCAAATAGAATTAAAAAATATAATTATCAAAGTTTCGAGATAAACCGGTATTTCAAAAAATATTCAAGAGATTTACAATCTCTAATCACAATTTATTCTCTTTTAATCCAGAAATTTTTATTTACAATCTACTTTTTCTATATTAATTTATTTATTTTAAGTTAATTTAAAAAAGCTTTAAAGCTGTTCAAACTATCAATTTAAATATAGTTTCTATTCATGACTTTAAATCATTGGAGATTATTTATTAACTATATAAAACACGGTTCATCATTTGAACTGAATGTGTGCAGCATATAAATTATAATATTAGTTAGAATTAATTACTATATGCATAAATAGTTGTATTATCAAATTAATTGGGAGGCATAGATAGAGTTGACATGAAGGTGGTTTGAAGTGCCACTATGCCTCCCTTAATATAAATTAGTAATAAAATATATAATCCTTTTGTTTAATTAAAGGTTTAAATATCCAAATTTTGTACAAAGACGCTTTTATATATCTAAAAAACATCTATAAAAGATAATGATCTAATAAAAAATCAAAAAGAAAAATTATAAAAAATTAAGATTTGTTTACATTTAAATATTTACTGAAAACAGTCTGGAAAAATTTAGAAACTATTCCTTTACTTGACAAATCATTTTCAAGGCTGTATTTTCCAATAACTCTTGAAGCAAGGCCTAAAATTAATTTAGAGGTATTTGATTTTGGATTTTTTTCTAAAATCGAGTTTCCTGATGCAGATGCTATGTTTAATTCTTTATCTTCTGGAATAATTGCAATTATTGGTATGTTAAGGATAGTCTGGATTTCATCAGGTGTTAAAAATTCTTTACCACTTCGCTCTTTGTTAATAACCACTCCAAGTATATCCATTCCAATTTTCTCTGCAACAATTTTTGTCTTCAAAGCATCACTTAAAGAAGTAATTTCAGGTGTTGTAACCAGGACCAGTTCATTAGAAACCTGTAATGCTGCCAGTGCATCTCTTTCAAGCCCACCAGGTGCATCTATCAAAAGTATATCTATATCTTCTGTGAGCGTTTCCAAGACTTCTTCAAGTCTTTCTAATTTCATGTCTTTAAGACCATAAAGTGAGAGTCCTGCAGGAACAATTTTTACTCCTCCGGGGCCTTCGTATATTGCATTATGTATCATATCTCTTCCAGCCAGGACATCTTGTAAGGTCACTGGTTGGTTTTCTAAACCAAGAATTAATTCTAAATTAGCCATTGCAACATCTAAATCTAGGACTACCACTTCTTCTCCTTGAAGAGATAGGGCTATTCCAAGATTTGCTGCTATGGTTGTCTTTCCAACCCCACCTTTTCCTGAAGCCACTACTATTACTCTCGCCATTTTTCCACCTAACATTGGATTAATAATCTTACATAACTACTTGTACTCACAACCATTTATCAATGACAAAGATTAATGTGCCCTTTTTCACAATAGTAATAATAAATGTAAACTTATTAACGTACTAATTAAAAATAAATTAAAGAAATATTAATAATTAGTTAGGAGATGATTGCTTGAGAATGGAAAAACATCATAAGTTCATGAATGAAGCAATTATAGAGGCAAAAAAGAGCCTGAAAGAAGGCGGAATTCCAATTGGTGCAGTTTTAGTTGAAAATAATGAGATAATCAGTCGTGGACATAATAGATTACTGCAGAAGGATTCTTCAATTTTGCATGGAGAAATGGACTGCATTGAAAATGCGGGAAAATTAAAAGGTGAAGACTACAAACACTGCACACTTTACACTACTTTATCCCCATGTGAAATGTGTTCTGGAGCTATACTGCTCTATAAAATTCCAAAGGTTGTAATGGGAGAAAATAAAACACTCAGGGGTTCTGAAGATTATCTAAAAGAGAACGGTGTTGAATTAACTAATTTAGATTTAAAGGAATGTAAAGACATTATGAATGAATTCATTAAGAGAAACCCTGAAATATGGGATGCAGAAATAGATAGGGTAATTTAATCGATTCAAAATATCTTTATTTAATAATATGCCCTATAGGCCCACATAAATAACAATAACTATTTATTTTATATTATTTTTTTTCAACTCGGGCATAAATATAATATATTTTAATATCAAAGCCATAACCATGAAAAAAAAGATATGGGCCTTGATAGTCATCGTCTTAGTTGCAGCAACTGCATATGGAACTTATAATTATATTGTAACTTCACATGAAACCATTGTAGTTGGATATTTACCAAGTGATCATGATTCTGCACTATTTGTAGCAAATGCAAAGGATATGTTTGAAAAAGAAGGATTAATAGTCAGTTTAGTCCCCTTTAGATCAGGCCCAGATCTTATAAATGCAGCCAAGTTAGGCAAAATAGATATTGGTTATTGTGGAATTTCTCCTGTAACCCTAGCTATAAATAATGGAACAGCTATAAAAATCGTTGCATCTGTAAATCAAGAAGGAAGCGGAATTGTTGTAGGGAATAATACAAATATAACCAATATATCTGATTTAAAAGGTAAAAACATAGCAATACCCAAAGTAAACTCTGTACAAGACGTTTTATTGAGTTATTGGTTGTCTCAATATAATATAAGCAGAAATGAAGTAAATATAACTGAATCAGAAGTACCATTTATGCCAAGATCTTTACTGTTTAAAAAATTTGATGGGTATGTAGCATGGGAGCCCTATGTATCTGTTGCAGGTATTGAAGGTGATGGTAAGATACTTTCATATTCAGGGAACGATAGCTGGAAGAATTTCCCATGTTGTGTTGTTATAGCTACAGACAGCTTTATGAGCGATCAACCTGATGCTTTAAGGAAATTTCTGAAGGTACATGTAGATGCTACCAACTACATAAATTCACATAAGGATGAAACTGCATTAATTGTATCCCAAAAACTGGGAACAAGTGTTGAAGTCGAAGAAGAATCATTGAAAAATGTTGCTTTTAATATACCCTCTTCAGATGAATTCAGGAAAAATATTTTTAAGTTTATAGATATTCAAAAGCAGTTAGGATACATAAAAAATAATGCTTCAAATATATCATATTTTGATTTTAATTTTTGGCCTAAATCCTCAGGATTTTAAGTTAAAACTCTATCTTCATTTTTTAATTCTATATGTAAAATTTAGCAGAATAACCTCGTTTACTGTATTTTATAATAAATATTAGTTATAATGCATATTTAGTCCAATTAATTATTTCANNAACTTTTTACTTAAATTTTCTTTTTTCTCTACGCTCGGGATCTAAAAGATTATTAGAGCAGTCCTTCTCTATATTTGGTAAATGAGTCTAAATCCATTAAATACTCTTCATCTTCATCATAATCTTTGTTTTCTTTTGTAAATATAGAAAATATAAGGATTAACACACTCATGGCTATGCCCAAAATGAAAGCATTTTGAAATCCGTTTAGTAGAATTCCAACAGGGGCGCTGAACTGAAATGCACCAGTAGAAGGGACTCCTATTAGATCAGTGACTTCATTACTTATTGTGGTGACAAATATTTCGTTAAAAACAACAATTCCCATTACTAAACCCATATATCGGGCCGTGTTTAAAAGACTGGAAACAGAACCTATTTTTTCTTTAGGGCTGTGGCTCATTACAGTTTTGTTGTTTGCAGGAGTAAACATACCTTCTGAAAGTGCCCTTATTCCCAGAGCAGCAAATATAAACAGTATACCTACAGTTTGATTCAGGCGATATAACAAAATAATGGCCATAATAAGAGCTATACATGCAGCAATAGTTGGTATACGGGATCCAAAGTTATCTGAAATGTATCCAGATAAAGGTCCGACGAATATAACTACAAGAGATGGAATTAAAATTATAAGACCTGCAAAATCTGAAGAATAACCCATTACGAGCTCAAGATAGAATGGAAGAAGATAAACTGTTCCAGTAAGGACAAGAGTAGCTATAAATCCTGCAAGAAGGGAAAGAGTAATATAAACATTTTTTAAAATAGAAAAGTCCAATAAAGGATCTGGATATTTTAATTCCCATATGATAAAAGCAATTCCAAGGATTAATGATATAATAAAGGTCATTATTATAGATGATAATCCCCATCCAAGATTTTCTTCTATATTAAAAGGCATAATAAAAGTTAAAATAGTTAAGCCTATTAATATAGAACCTATAATATCAAATTTAACGTTATTAGCGCTTATTTTCTGTGAAGGAAGCATTTTAACTGCAAAAATAGTTGCAATTATGCCTATTGGCACAACCATTAAAAAGATCCAGTTCCATCCCATATACTCTGTTACGTATCCTCCTGCTCCATATCCAGATGCAAGGCCAAGGGTTGTGGTGAGTGAAATATAACCAAAAACCTTTCCTCTCATCCTGGGATGGAATACTCTTGATATAATTGCAGGTACCATGGAGAGAAGCATTGCAGAACCAATACCTTGAACTATTCTAAACATGATTAATGTAATAAAATTGAGAGATATGCCGCAGAAATAGGATCCAATTGTAAATAAAGAAATTCCTATTATAAAAATTTCTTTATATCCAACAATATCTCCTACACGTCCAAAAATGAGTAAAAAACTTATGAGAGTAATAAGATGAATAATTACTATTAAAGAAACCATATCTGTACTTATATCCAAATATTGAGATATTGTTGGTAATGAAATATTTACAATGCCTGCACTAAATGACCATAGGAACATTCCAAGTGCTAGNNTAGAGTAAATATGATCCATTTTAATCTGCTTTCCAAAAAGTATTCCTCCAATATTTAAGATAGCTTCTTAAAGGGTATAAACCTTATTAAGAGGTTATAATAAAGTTTTAATACTTTTTAGTGTTTATTTTAGGGATTAAAATGCTTAAAAACCTATTTTAAATAGATTAAAGCCGTAAAAAAATAATACATTAACATAATTCAATTATTTTACTATTTAAAAGTTATATTTTCTAGTTAGTGGAATAATAAGCAGTTTAAAATCCTTTAAAATTTCTTAATGCCATGAAAAATATAAAAATAACTTCCAATAAATAAAAAATAGTGCCAGATTATTATTTGATATGCAAGAAGTGTAATGGATACTACAAACTTGAAGAAAATGAATATGAAGAAGGTACTCAAAATCAGAGATATGGAGATCAAGAAAACTTCGTTCGCTCTGGTCTGAACTCATGTAGCGTATGCGGTGGCGATCTAATATTAGTTGAGGATATCAATGAATATTATTATCCATATGAAAGTTATACAAGTAAAAGAAATAAAAAAACCCATTTAGGTAAAATAATCTTTATTTTAGCTGCTTTATGTATTATATCATCTTTAATACTAATTCCTAATAGCACTTTCTCAAATTTATTGGGTTTACATAATTCCATAACGCCAGATCATTCTTTTTTAGGTTCAGATAGCAGAGGATATGTAACTAAAGATGTTTACTCTAATTACGGTTCCGCCGGTCCTAAAATAGCTGTGATTACGGGGATGCATCCGAGGGAATCTTCTGCTAAAAATGTTGTACCAATGGTTATAAAATCATATGTAAGTAAACACAACGCCCAAATTGTAAATTACGTTATAAACGTTACCAGCAACCCCCATGATTATACTACAGGGCGCCATAACGGTGAAGGACTTGTTGCCCAATACGTGATCCCAGATATTAAAAAATCAAATTATGACCTGGTGATAATCTGCCATAACCATAAATACGGCTACGGTAGTGGATATTACATAGCCACACCGACAATGGACTCCAAATCAGTTAATCTCGCTGAGAGTATCCACGATATTTTACCGGATTTCAGCTATTATCAGAGAAACACAGGCGAAAAAGCAGAAAGTACATCTATTAATAAAGTTGACAGCCCTATAGCTGCTACGGGGACTCCTGTGTTTATTTATGAGATTCCAGAGTGGGTTGGATATTCTGACGTTTATTCTAATTCAAGCAGATTAATTGATGCTTCTTTTAATATTTTAAATAAATGATCTGTTTAGAGAGTATTATAACTTGATTTACAGTGAATAACCAGATATTTTTGACAAGTATTTATAAGAAATTTGTGAATGTGCTTTAAACTTCAACTCAAAAATAAGCGTTTAAAAAGATATTTTATGTATTATAAAGATACTCTTTTTATGCATAACAAAAGTAATAAATATTATGTGATAAATAATAATATGAGTATTGTATTATAAGTAATAAGATAAACATGAATTATAATAATTATAAATAAACACATTTGAGTCTTTATAGCTATCTAGTACTAATTTATACCTAAATTAAGCAATATTTGGAGGTAAAAATATGGAAAAAGTAAAAATGTATACTTTAAGCACCTGTCCGTGGTGCAAAAAGACAAAAGAATTCTTTAAGGATCATAAAATACCCTTTGAATATACAGATTTTGATTTAGCAGATGATAATGAGCGCACAAAAATACTGGAAGAAATGCGTGAATATGGTGCTAACGGATTTCCATTTGTAAAAATTGGAGATAAAGTAGTTGTAGGATACAAACCAAACGACTACTCTTATTTAATGGGAATAAATGATTGATTATATTAACCATTCACTAAATCTATTTTAAATTTTATTTTCCTTATTAAATATTTTTAAATTTTAATAAAAGAGCTTGTTTAAATTATAATATCTTTATTTTGGAATGTTTGATTTATCCTCGCTTATTAAATCCGATGGACTAACAAAGAATAATGCTATTCCGTCAATTATTAACCAAATTCCAATTAACAGAGCCAGATAATACGGATCCCATGCAAACAATGCCAATATTATATATAATATACCTAATATGATGCCTATACCTCCAGATCCTTTACCTGCTGTTCCTCCTTTAGCAAAGAGTGACATTATACCTGAAAGTAACAGAAGGAATCCTGCAAAGAAGAGAGCGGTGCTTGCTAAGAAACTAAATAGAAGTATGTGTCCGAACAGCCCTATTCCACAAATTATTGCTATGAGCCCAAGTATTAAGTAAGCTATACTTGGTGCTTTACTTGTTCCCCACGTTCCAAAACTCTGTACTAATAACCATATCCCTAAAAACACAATAGCTAACCCTGCCAGAACACTTGCTGTAAAAACACCTAACAATGGGAAAGCGATGACTAAAATACCTAAAATTACAGCCAAAATACCTAATAATAAATTGTTTCCTTCAGCCATATAATTTACCCCCTTGTTTTTTTAAACAAGCTCTAATAAATTATTGTATTAATAAATATAAATAATTAGTTATTATTAAAATACAGTAGTTAACATAAACAAGATTATTCTGCTAAATTCTTCNNTATAGAATTATAAAATGGACAAGTATGAATTAGTGTATAATAAATAAAATGAGATTGAATTAAACTTAAAAAAGAGAGATTAATATTCAAAATACAAAAACATTAATTTTTAGTGATTTCACTATAATCCTTTTTCCTGCCGGATTATTTTGCCTTTATCAATCATTTTCTCTAAATAATCTGTCACAAAACTAAACAGCGTACCTTTCCTATCATTTTCTGCTAAAAAGATAACNNGCCATTTCCTTAGTAAATTGAAAGACATTAGTTAAATCACCTGATTCTTCAATTTCAAGTATATACTTATCCACGGCTGATTCAATTTCTTTAAATTTTTTTAATTCCTTTGATGACCTTTCCAAACCACTTTTATCCTGTGACTCTTGATTATCCATATCTTTACCTCCAATAGATCTTATTTTCAGTTTAATAACTGTTGTATAAAAATTTTTAAGTTTATTATTAATAAACTGATATTGTGTTAATAAAGTATATCAGTATTGAAGTATAAAACAGTGCAAAGGAGGAGTACAATTGTTAGGCGACTATGTGGAAATTTTATTAGTAGAAGATAATCCGGCTGATGTACGCTTAATAAAGGAAATATTTAAGGATTTTACAACACAAAATAAAATACATGTTGTAAACAATGGTATATCAGCTATGNNAACAATGGTATAGCTGCTATGGACTTTTTATATAAAAAAGGAGAATATAAAAATGCCCCGCGGCCAGATCTAGTTCTACTTGATCTTAATTTACCTCGTAAAGACGGCCGTGAAGTTCTTGTGGAAATAAAGGAAGATGAAAGTTTAAAATCTATTCCTGTTATAATTTTGACCACATCCAGTGCACCTGAAGATATTTCTGAAACATATAATTATGCTAATTCTTTTATAACCAAACCGGCAAATCTTGA
>DADN01000251.1 GCA_002509665.1 Methanobacterium sp. UBA8 | reverse complement strand
TTTTACCTTCATTTGGTTTTAAAGGTTTCTTGAGTGCATCGACATGCTTTTTGAACTCTGCATTTTTGCTCAATTGTTTAAGTATTTTATCGTATCCAATACTTTTTGGGAGTTTCTGGGAAGAAGTACGGGGATAAGAAGTGTAACCTTCAGTATAAAGATTTTGAGCGATTTGCTGGGTCCTTTTAGGGCTGAATCCGAATACCCCATATGCCTCTGACTGGAGACTTCCAAGATCAAAAGGAACTGGAGGTGTTCTTTTGTTTTCCCTTAAAGTAACATCTGTTACAACTGCATCTGCGTTCCCGCAGTCAGCTAAGATGCCGTCCGCTTCTTTCCTTTCAAATATTTTCCCTGATTTATGGTCAGCAATTATATCATCTTCAAGGGCTGCTTTTATAAGCCAGTAAGGAATTGGTTTGAAGTTTTTAATCTCTTTTTCACGTTCTACCAGTATAGAAAGTGTTGGAGTTTGAACTCTACCTGCAGAAAGCTGAACATACCTCGATGTAGCTTCTCTTACAGAATCAGTGAGATATTTGGATATATTAACCCCAAATAAAAAATCGAGTACGTGTCTTGCAATACCGCTGTCAACCTGATGAAAATCAATAGGGATTGGGTTTTCGTAAGCCTTAACTATGTCTTCTTTGGTAAGGGTTGAAAATTTCATCCTTGTAGCTTTATCTATACTGTCTTCACCACATGCATACTTCAATGCATTATAACCTATTACAGTTCCTTCTATATCGTAATCGCAAGCATGAACAAATTTATCAGCGCCTTTTGCAAGCTTTTTAATGGCATCTACATAATTTTTAACGTATTTTTTCTGTTTATCTCTATCATAAAGTGGAACCCAGTCTATATCAAAAATTTTGTCCTGTTTTGAATTTGTAGGTGAAAGAGAATATAAATGACCTACCGCAGATACTACAGTTGTTTTTTTCCCATTTTCTTCAAATTCATAGTATGGAACTTTTTTATAGCTATTTTTAACTGTATTTCTAGAAAGCGCATTAGCTATTTTCTCAGATGATTTTGGCTTTTCACAAATTATGACTTCATGCATGATATCACTCAAAATAGTACTCAAATATCACTATTATGCTATACACATTATTTTATTATATTGATTTAATTAGTCTTAATACAAAGATAAATATATGTAATAATCATCATATTATTTAAATCTATGATCTATTAATATAGTAACCTTCGTATATTTAAAGACATATATAACAGTATTCAATTATGAAATTTTTATATTCCAAGTCATCTAAAACAGTTAAATACTTCTTATTCAAGATTTAAATGTTATACACCAAGTAAATTTATTTAAATACATAAAATAATTAGCCCCTGATTTTCAAGTAGTATAAGCACAATCTTTTTCTATAAAGCATTACATACCGATATTATCAGATACAAAGGAGATTGAAATGTTAATTGGCGTTATATCCGATACTCACATTCCAGAGAGAGCTTCAAAGATACCTGAAAAAGTGTTCGATATATTTAAAGATGTGGATATGATCTTACATGCAGGAGATCTGGTATCTTACGACATACTGGACGAACTTGAAAAAATAGCCCCAACCAAATGTTCTCAAGGGAATATGGACCGAGCTTGCGGCATTAAACTTCCAAAAAGCGTTATTTTTGAGGTTGAAGGTATAAAAATTGGGCTCAACCACGGTCAAGTCTATCCTAAGGGAGATACCCAACAGTTAAAATATATTGCAATGGAGCTTGGAGTTGAAATCCTTATTACAGGCCACACACACTGGTCATTCATAACTGAATTAGAAGACGTGCTTCTTTTAAATCCAGGCAGCCCAACTGTTCCAAGGTTATCAGACCCCTCAGTTATGCTTCTAAAAATTGAAAATAAAAAAGTTGATGTAGAAATAATTAAAATTGGAAAACCGGTATGTAAGGCCCTTAATTTCCAGAAACCAGAATAAAATCAGTTTTATTATATCTAACAATATAAAATAATATTAAAGGAGTTTAAAATGAGTGAAAAATGGAAAATTGAAATGAAAAGTGAACATTACTATAAAATGGCAAAAAAGGAAAAATACCGATCCAGGGCATCATATAAATTAATACAGCTCAATAAAAAATTCAGGATTATTAAGCCTCGAGATTACGTGGTAGATTTAGGTGCTGCACCCGGAGGCTGGTCTCAAGTAGCACTAAATATAGTTGGAGATGATGGGAAAGTTGTTGCTGTGGATCTTCAAAGGATAAGACCATTTGAGAATGAAAATTTCATCCAGATCACTGGAGATTTTACTCAACATGAAACCGTTGAAAAAATAAAAGATGCACTTGAATGGAATGCCGATTTAATCTTATCTGATGCTGCACCTAAACTTACTGGAATAAAAGATATTGATCAACTTAAATCTATTGATATCGTGGAAAATGCCTTAAAAATTGCAGATGAAGTCCTTAAAGTTGATGGAAGTATGATTATAAAGGTTTTTCAGGGAGAAGGATTTCAATCACTTCTTAAAGAGGTTAAAACGAAATTTAAAATAGTTAAAACAACCAAACCTCCGTCTTCAAGGAAGAAAAGTGTAGAAATGTACTTAATAGCCTTAAAAAAATATTGATAATACACAAAATAAATGACTAATCTTCCAAATGTTATTACCAAACTTACTTAAATTATTATTTTAAAGCAAGAGCAGTATTATTTTTAGCTAAAATAAGTACTACGCCACCCAAGTGCATAAATTATATTAATGAATAAGAATAATATAATAATGTATGAAGCACATAGATGGAGAACTTTTTAAAAACTCATTTTATTTCTTGTTAGAAAGTGAAGAACTACCAAGAGAAACCTTAATAGAGCGTATCAAGGAACTACCTCGAGATGAGTTGGAAGATATGGCCCATAGAGCCATAAGTTTAGCATTACGTGAACGAGAAGCACGTCATGCTCTACAGTGCAAAATTAACCAGCGATTTAATGACACGTTAGAAATGACTTTTTACTAAGTCTTCTTTTATTCCTTTTTTTGTTCAAATTAAATAAATATAAACAAGCCAGATTTCTCCAGCTGTTTACGTATTTAAAAAATATTTATTTTTATCAGCTAAGAAACTTCACCAGTTACAGTACTTACACTCTTTTGAGTTTTCTGCATTTGAGCAATTGCTGCATTAAGTCTAGTATTAACTACATCTTGAGGCTGATTTGTAGATAATGCACTTTCTACATCTGTTAGTGCAGATTGTGCTTTTACAAGCTGAAGTTCAGCATCAACCGTATCATTTCTAATTTTACTGTTTGAAGATTTACCCGCTTGACTCTTAACAGTATTAAATGAATTATTCAACGTAGAATACTCTGATTTTAGCGATGCTAACGTATCATAAGCAGAACCACTACCTACGTTGGAAGAAACTTTAGATGATACATCAGCAACAACTATATACGCAATAACACCTATGAAAAGGGCTAGCAGTAGTATTCCTAGAACTGATATTGTCATCGATGTAAATTTAAATAAGTTTAACCTTGATCTTTTCATTATACCACCAGATTAATCGTTTTAGATTTTGTAAGTTATTGAAAATAAACTTCATTCAGATATTATTTAATTAATTAATTTTTGTCATTGGTATAGTAAAGAATATTATATTATATACAGATATACTTTAACAATGGACACCATAACCGAAAAATCAAAAACATCAGTGGCGAAATTTGAAGAGTTTTTTAGTACGCCAGAATGCAAAGAGATTGTTTCTGGAGCACTCGCCAAGTATCCTGACGAAAGATCTGTAGTAGTGAACTATTTGCAGCTCGAGATGTTTGACCCGGACTTGGCGGATTTGCTAATTGAAAAACCAGAAGAAGTTATACAGGCAGCACAAAAGGCAATAAAAAACATAGATACAGCCAGAAAAAATGCGGATTTACAGGTACGATTTGAAAATTTAAGTAATGTAATCCCTTTAAGGGATCTAAAAAGTAAGTACATTGGTAAATTCGTTGCAGTTGACGGAATTATTAGAAAAGCTAATGAAATCCGTCCGCGAATTGTAAATGCAATGTTTGAATGTCGAAGCTGCATGAGGCTTCATGAAGTTCCTCAAAAAAGCAATATGATAAGCGAACCTGCATTGTGTCAAGAGTGCGGTGGCAGATCATTTAGATTAATGCAAGATGAATCTGATTTTATTGATACACAAACAACAAAGCTTCAAGAACCTCTTGAAAACTTATCTGGGGGAGAGCAGCCCAGACAAATAAATGTAGTCTTAGAAGATGATCTTGTAGACACCATCACTCCTGGAGACATAATAAGAATTACTGGGACTTTAAAAACTGTTCGAGATGAACAGACAAAACTTTTCAAAAATTATATTTACTGCAATTACATTGACGCACTTGAACAGGAATTTGAAGAACTTAAAATAAGTGAAGAAGACGAAGAGAAAATAAGAGAACTTGCAGCAAATCCTGACGTTTATAATAAGATTATCAATTCAACAGCACCTTCCATACAAGGTTATAGAGAAGTAAAAGAAGCTATAGCTCTCCAATTATTTGGAGGCTGTGTAAAAGAACTTGAAGATAAAACCAGAATCAGAGGAGATATTCACATACTTATTGTAGGTGATCCCGGTATTGGTAAATCTCAAATACTTAAATATGTATCAAAACTGGCGCCAAGGGGAATATATACAAGTGGTAAAGGTACAAGTGGTGTAGGACTTACTGCAGCCGCAGTTAAGGACGATCTTGGAGGATGGTCACTTGAAGCAGGTGCATTAGTCTTAGCAGATAGAGGTAATGCTTGTGTAGACGAATTAGATAAAATGAAGTCTGAAGACAGGTCTGCTATTCACGAGGCGCTGGAACAGCAAACAATAAGCATTGCAAAAGCAGGTATAATGGCAACCTTAAACTCCAGATGTGCAATGCTTGCAGCTGCAAACCCTAAATTTGGAAGATTTGACCGTTATAAATCAGTTGCAGAACAGATAAACCTTCCAGCCCCAATACTTTCAAGGTTCGACCTCATATTTGTTGTGGAAGATAAGCCTGACGCTGACAGAGATAGAAAACTTGCAGGGCACATCTTAAACATACACCAAACCGCAGAAATCCCGTTTGAAATCGATCCTGAACTTTTAAGGAAATATATTGCATATGCACGAAAGCAAAGCAGTCCAGAACTTACTGATGACGCCATTGAAGTGCTTAAAGAGTTCTATGTTGGAATGAGAGGTAGCGCCGAAGATGAAGACTCTCCAGTTCCAATTACAGCGCGTCAGCTTGAAGCATTAGTCCGGTTATCTGAGGCAAATTGTAAGATACGCTTAGGAGAAAAAGTTACTGCTGATGATGCAAAAAGGGCAATAAAACTACAACAGGACTGTATGAAACAAGTTGGTCTTGATCCAGATACCGGTAAAGTTGATATTGATAAAGTAGAAGGACGTACACCTAAATCAGAACGTGACAAAGCCAGAGCTCTACTTGATATCATTAAAGAATTAAGTGAAGAGTATGGAGGTAGAGTACCAGTTAGTATACTCACAGATGAAATGTCAGACAAATACAATATAAGTGAAGAGAAAGTCCAGCAGATAATAACAAAACTAAAACAGCAAGGACTGGTATTTGAACCTGCTCATGGTTATTTAAAAATAGCCTGATCCACCAAAAAAATAATATTTTCAAATGTTTTGGGTCTGTAAGTCATATATTCACAAACCCAAAAATTTTTTAATTTTTGAGTTAAAATTTTTAGATTTTAGTAGTTTCTTCAGAGCATGTTACCTTTATAATATTCATAGCCAAAATCATTACTTTTTTAAGTCATGAAAAGTATAACTATGTTCATTATAATTTAAAATGTTATTTTTAAGATTATAACTAAACTCATTCAACTTTATCGGAGGTTAATAATATGAGCGATTACGATAAATTATTAGATAGAGCTATAGACCAGTTACCCCAAAAGGTTTTTGAAACAAAAAGATTTAGCGTTCCTAAAGCATATTCAGTAATTCAGGGAAACAGGACAATTATACAGAACTTTAAAGATATCACAGAAGCATTAAACAGGGACCCCCAGCATGTTCTCAAATTTTTACTTAGAGAATTAGGAACTGCAGGGAATTTAGAAGGGGGCAGAGCTATAATGCAGGGTAAATTTACACACTACCTTATAAATGACAGAATAGACGACTATGTAAAAAGATTTATCATGTGCCACGAATGTAACAGGCCAGATACAAAAATAGTCAGAGAAGACCGTGTATTTTTACTTAAATGCGAAGCATGCGGTGCTAAAGCTCCCCTTAAGACATTATAAATGGGATTTCCATTTATACATATTTCTTTTAATTTAATTAAATAAATGAATGATTTTTATGTTCTGTCCAAAATGTGGAAAAACTGAAGAGAAACTTTTTGATAATATCTGTAAATCCTGTTTTTTAGAAGATGTTGTTTTAGCTGAAATTCCTGATCAGATAGAAATAACCATATGTGCCCACTGTGAATCTCGTCTTGAGAAGGGAAAATGGTATAATTTAGAAATATCAGACGAAGAGGTTATACTCAACACATTAAATGACCATATAACTTTAAACAAATATGCTCAAGACGTTGAAATTGATCTTGAGATGATTTTAGAAAGAGGATCTACCCTGGAATTTATTGTACATATCAAAGGATCTGTTTTAGGAGAACTAATCGAGCAAGACTATAAGTTAAATGTCAAAATCAATAGAAATGTCTGCCCAGAATGCAGTAAATACATGTCAGGATACTATGAGGCCGTAATTCAGTTAAGGGCCGATAACAGAAATCCCGACCAAGAAGAAATAAACTCTATTGACATGCTCATTGCAGACAGCATCAATAAAATTTCAAAAAAGAACAAAATGGCATATATAGCAGAACGCGCCGTGCTTAAAGAAGGAGTAGACTATTATGTTGGTTCTCAAAAGGTCGCCAAAAGATTATCAAATATAGTAAAGGATCACGTTGGTGGAGTTATCAAAGAATCACCTAGACTAATGGGCCGTGACAAATCTGCTGGAAAAGACCTTTACAGGACATGGATTTCTTTGCGAATGCCCTATTTCCGAGTTAATGACTTTATTAAATATGGAAACGTTTTAGGGCAGGTTACACACATAGAAGGCAAACGAATTTCAGTCCATGATTTAGTTTCACAAAACCAGACTTCAATCTAGTGGCGTGATTACGATAAAATAGAAACAGTTGCAAAGAAAGAAGATATAAATGAAACAACTGTAACTGCAAAAGCTCCAAATTCAATTCAGATACTTCATCCAGTCTCATATGAACCATTAGATATAGATATAAATTCTGAAATTGCTGATGTTGAAATTGGGTCTCAAGTACCTGTGATTGAAATAGAAGGGAATGTTTATATTTTAGGGAATTTTAAAAATAATTAAACATTAAAAATGATAATTTTAAATTAATTATCTAATTTTTAATTATAATAATAAAATTCATTTTTAGATAATTTACGGTGATATAATGGACATAGATAATACAATAGACATGATAGAAAGAGGAACACTGGAAATAATATCCCATGATGAACTTAAAGAAAAACTTCAAAAGGATTCGCCTGTAGCTTATATCGGTTATGAACCCTCAGGAAAAGTTCATCTTGGACATGCTATCACCGTTAAAAAGATGATAGACCTGCAGAAAGCGGGGTTCAGAGTTAAAATTCTTCTTGCAGACCTTCATGCTTACTTAAATGAAAAGGGAACCCTTGAAGAAATTAAGGAGATTGCAGACTACATGAAGAAATGTTTCCTTGCATTTGGATTAAGCGAAGAAACTGAATTCATCTTAGGTTCAAATTTCCAGACATCTGAAGATTACACCTGTAAACTGTACGAACTTGCACTTTCAACTACTTTATCGCGTGCAAAACGTAGTATGGCCCAGATAACAAGACATGAAACTGATCACCGTGTAGCAGAAGTAATATATCCACTTATGCAGGTTATAGACATGCTATTTTTGGATGTTGATGTTGCACTTGGTGGAATGGAACAGAGAAAAATCCATATGCTTGCAAGGGAAAATTTACCGAAAGTAGGGTCTTCTACACCAGTTATAATTCACACCCCCCTTCTCCATGGAACCGACGGCTCTGAAAAAATGTCTTCAAGTAAAGAAAATTTCATAGCTATTGATGATTCCCCTGAAGTTATAAAAAAGAAGGTTAAAAACAGTTTCTGTCCAGCAGGAGAGGTAGAAGGAAATCCAATAATTGAAATAGCAAAACATTTCATATATGACAGTAACGACACCATGTTGATTGAGAGACCTCCTAAATTTGGAGGAAATCTTGAACTAAGTTACAATGAGCTTTTAGAGGCATATAAAGATGGAAAGTTACACCCTCTTGACCTCAAAAATGCAGTGACAAATAATTTAATCGAAATTTTAGAACCTGTAAGAAACTATCTCGAATAGGTGATTTTATGGAATATGAAATGAGAATACCTCCAGGAACTCCCGGACAATTAATTGCAGAAGTTATGGAAAAATACGATAAATTAGAATTTAAACAAACTGATTACGGGCCAGTAATTATCGGTGAAAAAGAAGATCTTGAAAGTGCACAGGACATTATTATCAAAGGTTTAAACCAGAGAATAAAAGATTTAGAGGATAAAAAATAATTATCCTTAATTTATTAATTAAAATTTGTATCTTAAATCAAGAATACATTTACTCAAATGTTTAAATCAAAGAATAAAAGATAAGATAAAGAGTAAAACTCTTTTAATTTTTTATATTTTAAGTTATACCTGCTTTAACTTATTGAATTTTCACAGTATCTCGGATATCATCAATTATATCTTCTGCTATATCCTCTATGTTATTTTGATCGCTCCATGTGCAGAGTTCTGTTCCGGGAACATCTCCAATATCTTCAAATGTGCTTTCATCACTCCACGCCTTTTGTAAGTCTTCAGAACAAAAATTTAAATCAGTATCATGATTTTCATAGATAACATCCCAAGTTTCGGAGTCTCTAACTTCCCAGTACCAGCTGTAAGTAATAGCACATTTTTCCTGATCCGTTCCGCTTGTTAAATCTTTAGTTAATCCTTGACAGACTTTTGATTCCTCTTCATAGCCCACAACTAACGATTTACCTTCATCAAGATCAATCTTTTTTTCCCAGATATCTTTAGGGCCCTGAACTTTCTCTAAATCCATATTAATTATCATATCTGTAAGTTCATCTTCATTTACCATGCTTGTTTCTCCGTAAATAGTAAATAAACTCAGAATTTCATTGAGCTTGATTTTTGTACAAATGATATTTATGATTTAAATGATACTTAATTTTTGCGCACATTACGATTCCAGTAAAATAGATCTAAATTAGTCTGCATTGTTTCACAGACAAAAAAAGGCTTAATATCAGATTAAAAATTAAATGAGTAAAAATACGTTTAACTATATGCACCTGCCAATTTTAGGAGAGATTACCTTCTTTATGTCATCACATGCTTTATTGATTCCATTATTTGAATCTATAACAAAGAAATCATTCCTCTCGGCAAGTTCAAGGTATCTCTCTCTGATTTTTTCAAGAAAAACCTTATTTTCAAAACTATCTTTACCATCACATCGTTTAAGGGCAGTTTCAACATCTAAATCAAGCAATATTACCATGTCAGGTATCTTAACAAATTTATTTAATTCATAAAGCCATGAAGGGTCATTTTGATAAACAATACTCGAATAGAAACACCTGTCGCTTATCACGATTTTACCTGATTGTTCTGCATCCTTAATTTCATCCATAAGTACCATGCGGTCGGCAGCAAATAAAAGAGCCAGGGTTTTCTGGAAATTTTCACCAGTTGCTTCAGGATCCCTGAGCATTTTCCGTATTAATCTCCCAATATCAGAATCAGTGGGTTCAAAAACCCGTATAACTTCAAATCCACATTCATTAAGCCATTCTTCAAGAAGAAGAATCTGTGTTGATTTTCCAGACCCATCAATGCCTTCTAAACATATATACATACTGATTAGTTATTTCAATAATCCTAAATATAGTTTAAGCTCAAGAATCTGTTACTTTACATATTTCGTATTAAAAAGTATAATTATCTAAAACTAAATAAACTACTGTACTACCTGAAATTTACTTTTGAAATTATTTCTGATTATAAATCCAGTTATTTACGTTTACCGGAGAAACACAATGAAAATAGAGATACCAGAACTACTGGCACCTGCAGGATCTATGGAATCCTTAAAAGCAGCTGTGAATGCAGGGGCAGATGCCGTGTACCTTGCAGGGAAACAATTTGGGGCACGACATTATGCTGCTAATTTTGATAATGAAGATTTAAAGGAAGCTGTTCATTACGCCCATTTAAGAGGCGTAAAAGTTTATGTAACAGTTAACACTCTCATTAAAGACCATGAACTTCCAGATTTAGCCAAATACTTATTATTTTTGTATGAAAACGGAGCAAATGCCATTTTAGTCCAGGATATTGGTGTTGCACGTATTGCAAAAGAGCTTGTTCCAGATCTTAATATCCATGCATCCACCCAGATGACCATTCACAACACTGAAGGGGTTATATGGGCCGCGGAACTTGGATTTAAGAGGGTAGTACTTGCAAGGGAAATGAAACTGGCAGAGATAGAAGAAATCAGTGAAAATATTGAACCCGGACAAATTGAACTTGAAATATTTGCACATGGAGCATTATGTTACTCCTATTCAGGGCAGTGTCTTTTGTCCTCATTTATCGGAGGTCGCAGTGGAAACAGGGGCATGTGTGCACAGCCGTGCAGGAAACCATATGACCTAATTTTAGGCGAAAAAGATGAATATGGCCGACCTGTTAATGTAAATAAAGTTGAGATAATGCAAAGCATTATCGAACATCAAAAATCAAAGATTTTTGAAGCAGAAATTAAGGAAAAATATTTATTATCAACCCGTGATTTGGCAATTTACCAATACCTGGATAAAATATCAAAATCATCAGTAAGTTCACTTAAAATTGAAGGCAGAATGAGGTCTCCAGAGTATGTGGCAGTTGTTGTTAGCACCTACAGAAAAGCACTGGATTCAATTAAAAGAGGTAGATGGAAACCCAGAAAAAAAGACATTGATAACCTGAAATTAGCATTTAACCGCGATTTTACAGGGGGGTACCTTTTAGAAAAAGACGAAAGTTCAGTAATGAGTCGAGATCGTCCTGGAAATAGGGGAGTTTACATCGGGCCTGTCATTGATTACAAAAAGAAGAATAAAGAAGCTGTAATAGAAATTGAAAATCAAATTATCCCTGAGAAGGGAGACGGTGTCGTTTTTATAAACAAAAATCAAAATAAAAACGAATATGGTATGATAATACATGAATCTCCATCTGTCCATAAAAATAAGGCCAGATTTACTGTTCAGTATCCATTAAAACAGGGAACTTTAGTTTATATAACACGCAGGAGATCACTGCTTGATAAAGCTCAAAAAATAATTAATGATGACAAACACCGTATAAATGTTAATTTAGATGTACTTGTAAAAAATGACGGTTCTATTTCACTTAAAAGTAAATTTAATGATCTAAATAAAAATTTGATTGAGCTGGAATTACTTCCAGACTTTAAAATGGAAGCTGCCATTAAAAAACCTATAACTGAAAAAATAATTGAAACCCAGTTAAGAAAAACTGGAGGTACTCCCTTTGATATAGGTGATATGAATATACAGTATCCTGGAGGCTTTTTTGCACCCATTAGTGAGTTAAACAGGCTCCGTCGGGAACTGTTTGAAAAAATGGAAGAAAAGTTAATTTCGGCATATTGTCCTGATAAAAATAAAATCAAAGAAGCGCACGATAAATTAAATGAATTACTTCCCCAACTAGATATAAAATCAAATGATACTAAACTAACTAAAAAATCAGTTAATTTAGCAGTATATGCAGATAATCTAGAGATAATAAAAGGTGCTGTAAGTGGAAAATGTGATAGGGTTTACTTTGACCCATTTACAAGAAATGCAGCATTAAATTGTAACTCTAATTTAAACAGCGAATCATATTTGAATTTAATCAAGGAAGCAGTGTCGATCTGTAAAAATACAAATACTGAACTAATCTTAAAATTGCCTAAAATTACTTCAAGCCAGTATTTATCTGCTTTAAACTCTTTGTTGACTGAATCTTTTAATACAGGAATTAGTGGAGTTATGACTGATTCTATTGGAGCTGCAGAGTCTGTGTTAAATATTAATCCTCAAATTAACCTCTTTGCATCTGCAGGACTCAATATATGGAATTATAAATCAGTTGAAGAACTGCAAAACATTTTTAAGAATTTTACTGTATCCCCTGAGCTTTCAAAAGATGAAATTAAAAGGCTTGCCTTCAATATCCAAACTCGAGGAATTGATTCAAATTTAGAGCTTTTAGTACAGGGAAATCTTGAATCTATAGTTTCTAAAGACTGCATTCCACATATTGCTGGAGATAGAATTCTTAAAAACAGGGACCCTGAAAAATCATTTTTGGGAATTGAAGATATTAAAAACCATTTATTCCCAATAAGATTGGATAATGAATGCAGAACACATATCTTAAACGCAGTAGAGCTGTGTCTTGTAGATCATATGCCTCAAATTTCTAAAATTGGTATTGATACAGTTATAATAGATGCAAGAGGCCGGACAAAAAAATATACCCATGATATGGGCCATATCTACAAAAAAGCCATTGAAATAGGGGCTAAAAAAGACCCAAAATCAAAACGCGAACTTAATACTCTGAAAAATAAGGCTAAAAAGATATCATTGGGTGGGATCACGACTGGAAACTTCCTTAGAGGAGTCGCAGAATAACAAGATTCAAGATCAGATCACTTCTAATTTCATAACTTACAGAAAAATATTAATAATTTTTTAAACATACTGATTATGCATGGGAGTGATTAATTGAGCAGGATCAGCAAATATTTATCTGTAGTACTCATTTTTCTTCTGGTGATTTTTGCATCAGGCTGTACCAATACACAAAATAATTCTACCACAAATCAGTCCCCAAATACATCCCAATCAGGTACAAAAAACAGTTCATTTGCCTCTAATGTGGTGGTATCTGTAGCATATCAAGGAACATGGAATGGTACTATCTCAGACAAAACTGGAAATAGAACAGTACATGGAACTTCAAACAATAATTATAATTTAGGCCAAAATCCGGGCACAGTATCAGTTACTTTTAGAAAAACAGATAACAGCACCTTGCCGTTACTGGTACGGATATTACAGGGAAACAAAGTTATTGAAAGCCAGAGCACCAACGAGTCATTTGGAGTTGTATCAATAAGCCATGTATTTTAATTATTCTTCATTTTTTAAGTATTAACCTAATTCAAAAAGGATTTAATGATTCAAAACATCAATTCTATTAAATTAGATTTTAAGTATAAAAACCATTAACTAACAAAATTTGTCTAAATATTTGATTAATAAACATAATTTATTTACTACCGCATCCAACCAATTTAATTTTTAAAGCATCTTTTTAAATTTTATTTTTAATTTTTTTAACCATATCCACAAGTATTAAATTTTTTATGTTACTTATTACATAAATAACATTAAAAAACTGAAATTTTTCCGTTCTAACAATCTATTTTAATGTCGATAATGAGGAATATAAATGAATAAAGATGAAAAAAAGCAGAAAATTGATGAAAAAAGCAAAATTGAAGATCTTGAAGAATTTAGAGAATATCCTGAAGGAAAAGGACTTACTACAGATCAGGGCGTAAAAGTAAGCCACACCGATGATTCCCTAAAAGCTGGTGAAAGAGGGCCAACCCTGATGGAAGATTTCCATTTCAGGGAGAAAATAACTCATTTTGATCATGAACGAATCCCTGAAAGGATAGTACATGCCCGAGGTACTGGTGCCCACGGATACTTCGAATGTTATGAATCAATGGCCAAATATACAATGGCCAAATTCCTTCAAGAGCCAGGCAAGAAAACACCAGTATTTGTAAGATTCTCAACTGTAGCAGGATTTAGAGGATCAGCAGATACTGCAAGAGATGTTAGAGGTTTTGCCACCAAATTTTATACCGAAGATGGTAATTACGACCTGGTAGGTAACAATATCCCCATATTTTTCATACAGGATGCCATTAAATTCCCTGACTTAATCCATTCAGTTAAACCTGAGCCAGATAATGAAATACCGCAGGCATCCAGTGCGCACGACACATTTTATGACTTCGTGACAAGCGCTCCAGAGACAACCAATATGATCATGTGGGTGCTGTCTGACAGGGCAATACCTCGAAGTTTTAGAATGATGGAGGGCTTCAGTGTCAACACCTTTAGATTTGTAAATGGAGAAGGAAAAGGCAGGTTCATTAAATTCATCTGGAAACCGCTGCTTGGAGTGCATTCATTAGTTTGGGATGAGTCTTTAAAGCTTGGTGGGGAAGATCCAGATTATCACCGGCGTGATCTCTACGAAGCAATAGATAATGGAGATTATCCAGAATACGAACTTTACGTTCAGATAATTGAAGAAGAAGACGAACATAAATTTGATTTTGACATTTTAGACCCCACTAAACACTGGCCAGAAGAACAGATACCACCTAAAAAGATTGGTAAACTTGTTTTAAATCGAAAACCTGACAATTTCTTTGCAGAAGTTGAGCAAGTGGCATTTTGTCCAGGAAATGTAGTTCCAGGTATAGATTTCAGTAACGACCCCCTGCTGCAAGGCAGGCTCTTCTCATATATAGATACTCAAATTATACGTTTGGGCGGCCCTAACTTTCATGAAATACCCATAAATAGACCCATAGCACCCATACACAGCAATCAACGCGACGGATATCACCGTGCGATGATCAACACTGGAAAAACCAGTTATTCGCCTAATTCACTTGGAGATAACTGTCCTAAACCGGTTCCTAGAGAAGACGGAGGTTATGTACATTACATGGAGAAGGTGGAAGGTAGAAAAATCAGAGATAGAAGCGAAAAATTCAAGGACTTCTACAGTCAAGCTAGATCATTTTATAACAGCATGTCTGAGACTGAAAAACAGCATATTATCAATGCTTTCCACTTTGAGGTTGGAAAAGTAGAGTCAAAAGAAATCCGTCAGAAAATGGTTGATCAATTTGCGGATGTAGACAAAGAACTGGCCGTAGCAATTGCAAAAGGAGTTGGAGTTTCACCACCGTCTGGTGGTGCAGATTCAAGCAAAGCAGATAATTTCCCATCATTCAGCATGAAAAATACAGTAAAAGACACTGTAAAAACCCGGAAAGTTGCCATACTTGCAGAAAATGGTTTCAATTATGATGAATTAATAAAAGTGAAAAGCGCCCTCAAAGACGCTGGAGCAAATTTAGAAATTATATCCATGTATCTAGGGACGATTAAAGCAGATAATGGGCAGGAAATTGAAGTTGACAAAAATTACATTTCTACAGCATCTACCCAGTTCGATGCAGTCTATATACCTGGAGGCAGAGAAAATGTAGATTCACTTAAAAAACGTGGCGATGTGCTTCATTTTGTAAATGAAGCATTCAAACACTGCAAAGCTATTGCAGCAATCAATGAAAGTGTGGAATTACTTAAAAAATCAGATATAACTGGTTTTTCAATTTCGGATGGAGAAATAACATCTGATAAAGGCATAATTACTGTCTCCAATAATGATGCTGACATGAATAATTTTGCCAAAGAATTCATTGATGCCATTGCTATGCACCGCCACTGGGACAGGGAAAAAGAAGAAGTGCCTGCATAAATTCAATTTATTTCTTTAATTGAAGGGCGAGTTTTTATTTAAATTCAGCAAGTATTCGGAGATGCTGCTTCGCCCTTCAAAATATAATTAAATTTTATAGATTTCATATTTTATGGTAGTAAAAAAGTAGTATCATGATGCCGCCTTCCTAAACCTCTCCAAAAACATTTGTTTTTGGAACATTCAACACAAATTTTCAGAGCAGCAAGGGAAATAATTAAAATAGAGATAGTTATTATTTCAAAAAACTAATTATAATACCATTATTAAACTTATTCAGATGCAATATTTAAAAAGTATTAAAATTGAACTGCTTAAAAATGTTGAAATTAGAAAAAATAATAAAATAAGGTTTATATATTAATAAAAACGTATTATAATTTATAAAAATACGTATAAAGTATTATTATTCCCCTATACCGTAAAATTTATATACAAAACTGCACATCAGTAATTTAGGTCAATATTTGTAAGTATTGACCTCATCCCCTTTTAATTTATATTTAAGTATTTTGCTTAAATTCATGGACATTTGGTCTTTTCATTTAGTGTCCCAGAATACCCTCTAATTTTATAAAAAAATGGATTAAATTAAGAACACAATAATAAACGGGTGAGAAATTAAAACATAATCTTAATGTCTTCCATGAGTTGTGTCGTTATACCTTACAAAAACTAAAACAAACACGGTCATTTAATCTTATTAATTATCCTTAAAAGGGCCTTATTTCTAACAGGTATGGTAAAATAAAATTTCGAACCATGACCTAACTCTGATTTAACCCAAACACGCCCCTCATGACGATCTATTATCCGTTTAACTATTGCTAAACCTATCCCTGCACCCTGATACTCATCAATTGAATGTAACCGCTTGAACACTTCAAAAATGTGATTAGTGTACTGTTCTTCCATTCCAATCCCATTATCACTGACTGAAAAAACATATTCTTTATCTTTCTCTCGAGCTGAAATGTGAATTTCAGGTTTCACCCCCTCCCTAGAGAATTTAAGTGCATTTCCAATTAGATTCTGGAATACACGTGCAATCTGGTCTTCATCAGCATAAATTACTGGAAGGGGATCAACGGTTATTTCAGCATTGTGTTCAGTGACGGCAGATTCTAAATTACTCAAAGCATAATCCAATACGTCTTGAGATTTAAACTCTTTAAATTCATTCCCTTTTGTCCCAACGCGAGAGTAATCAAGCAGACCCTGAATCATGCTTTTCATTCTCTTTGCACCATCAACCATATACTCAATAAAATCATCGGCATCGGAATCAAGCTTACCTTTGTAACGTCTTTCAATTAATTGTGCATAACTGGCAATGGTTCTAAGCGGTTCCTGCAAATCATGACTTGTAATGTAGGCAAAGCTTTGTAATTCTTCATTAGAACGCTGCAGTTCGGCTATAGTTTCTTTTAACTGCCTTTCACTCTCTTTTCTTTCAGTGATATCCCTACTTATAGACAGTATAGATTCAATTTTGCCTTTAGAATTATATTCAGGCACAGCTGTAGTTTCAAAATATCTAAAGCCATTTTTAGTTATAGACATATATTCAAAATTTTGTAACTCGCCAGTATCCAGCAGTTTCTGATATTTTGACCTCCACATTTCAGCATATCTCCTGGGGGTACCTGTTTCCTCAAAGGTTTTACCTATGTAAAAGTCAGGATAATTACCCTGCAATTCTAAAATTTTAAAATTAATAAAAATGTATTTAAAATCAGTGTCAATACGTGCTATAAGATCAGGCGAATTTTCGGCAAGTGCCCTGAAAGACTCTTCACTGTCTTTAAATTTTTTAACTAATTCTTCTAACTTAATTTTATAATCTGTTAATTGATTCCTGGACTTATAACTCATCAGAGCTTCCATAATAGCAATAGATATTGATTCAACTGCCTCCAAATCCTCTTCATTAAAATCTTTATCTGTGTGGACCAGTCCAATCTCACCAAAAACTTCACCCGCATATATCAATGGCACTCCCAGGAAGCTTTTAATTTTAATATGTTCTTCAGGGGGTTCAATCCATTTAGGATGTTTAATAATGTCATTAAAAATTAAGGGCCTTGCCTCATTAATAACACTCCACCTGATTCCTTTAATAGGTAAATCTGTTTCCATGACCAGCTGTTCACCATCTGGCGTTTTACATTCTTCTACTCCATAAAAACTTGTTGCAATAACATTTAATAAGTTCTTAGGTGTTATCTCACATATAAAACCCGAGGAACTACCTACAATTTCTTCAATAACTTTTAATGCTATTTGAGCTAATTCTTCTTTACTTTTAACTCTTAAACCTGCCTGGAAGATCTTATTTATGCCGCTTAAAATTTTGTTATTTCTTTTGATCTCTTCCTCTGATTCTTTTAATCCTTTTTCAGTTTCCTTGTGTTCAGTAATATCTTGAATTTGCACTAAAAAGCCAAAATCAGTTACAGAAACAGTCCAATCAATAAAAACAGTTCCAGACTTTACAGAAGCGTAAATTCCTTTATTTTTGATTTTGTCATAGTTTAGGTTAGACTGAAACTTAATTAAGCCATTTTTAAGCAGTTGATCCTTTCTTAATGCAGCATACTGAATATCAAATAAATTAATTTTTTTAAAATCATTTAAAGAATTAATACACGCTATTTTTAAAGCGGTAGAGTTAGCATCAATTAAATTACCCTTTTTATCATAACAAAAAATACCCGTGGGAGACTTATCAAATATTTCCTTGAATATGCTATTTTTTGTATTTAATTCAATACCTCCCCTGAAAATATTGATTAATATCTTTTTAAAAATTATAAAGAAGTTCTTACTATTACTTTGTTTTTAAAAGTTATAACTTTTTTCATCAGTTATTCAATGAAGTTAATGTTTTCTAATTTTGGCTATTTCTATAAAATAAGTGTTTTTAATGGTTAATATAAGATTAAACAAATATATATCAAATACAAAAGATTTTACACAGCCATTAATTATATAATTTAGATTAATCTTAATTTGAATCCATATTTAAAAATTTTAAGCATTTTATTTATATTTTAAAGTGATATGTCCAAATTTTATCATACACAGTCCCAGTCATCACCATTGCGGTGGAAAACCCATAACCAATATGTGTCATTGTACTAACTCATTTCAAATCCTTCAATTTCCCAACTATATCATTTCAAAATTCATACTCTTAATCCGTAGGATCCAATCTGTCAATTTTTATAAACAATCCAAATTTCAGATTAATTACATTGTTTCAATTCGCAGTACTTGTTCTGCA
>DADN01000033.1:213-3321 GCA_002509665.1 Methanobacterium sp. UBA8 | reverse complement strand
TCTATTGATTCTAGTTTTTCCAGTAATTCTTTTTCTTTATTATCATTCTTTACTTTTCTTGCCGGCATTAGTTCACCTCAATGATTGGTTTACCTCAATAGTTTGATGTCTGCTAAAGTAATAAATATACTGAAATGTTTACTGATACTGAATTGTCTTTGTTAATATAAAACTGCTTTATATTAAATAGAAAATTAATAGTATAAAATACTATGATATTTTGCAACTACTGCTTTATGTTGTCTCAGCTTGCGAACAAGGAATACAAGTTCTCTATGAGTTGTTTTTTGATTTGACGTTACAATTCATGCATTGATTTGATATTATGTAGATTACTTAAATACTGGGAGGTTTCAGGCGTGAAAGATTTTCCGGATTTTATGAAAAGTAAAAGTAACCACATCAGCAGTAAAGAGCAAAATACTAAGGATATCGACGGCTATTTTTACGAAGGGGCAGACGGCAGCCAGATGGCTTTCTGGACCTGTTATTCGGACAGGGTTTCTAAGAAACACACTCATGAATTTGATGAATACATGGTTTGTGTTAGTGGTCAGTATACAGCAATATTGAATGACGAGGAGTTTGTTCTTAACCCAGGGGACGAGTTATTCATTCCGAAGGGAACAGAACAGTGGGGAAAGTGTGTTGCAGGAACGAGAACTATTCATGCATTTGGGGGAAAACGGATTCAGAGAGCTGAAGAATAAGGGAATTTTTCAATTGACAGTTTTCTATAGTCTTTCTTTTTTTCATTTCATAATTTTTATTTAAAAAATGAAGGTATTTGAGAACTTAATTTATACCTTCAAATTTTGTTTTCATTATCATAACTGTCAACTGTACTTTTCAGTTTCTCTGCGTAGTTGTATATACAATCCAGATCTTCTATTGGGACTTTATCTTCATCTTTATCCCCATTAAACAAGCCTAAATATTTTTGTTTAGTGTTGAAATACATACGGCAAATTGGCTTTCTGTTATTGTCGTCTAATAGCACACCGCAATAAGACTTCTTGTCTCTAATGGCAATCCTTTTTAGATCTAGGCTGTCATGAAGAATTGCCTTTATAATATAGTAACCTTCTAATTCTTCTTCAGTTGTTACAATTCCTTCAGAATTACTATTTGAAAAGTCAGATGAAGACGGCTCTTTAACTTCGTTAGAACTTGAGGCTTGTACATATTCTGTTGAATTAGAAGAAAGTGAATCCTCAGACATAGCAAACTTTAATCTATCATTTATCCTGTCATTAATGAATTGATTGAGAGCATTTTTTGTAAGAACTGTAAACCTTTCACGAACGCTTTGAGTAAAAGGAGCATTATTTACTTTTTTAGTAAAATATTTAACAAATTCCTCCGAAGGAGAATTAATTTCATTAGCAAGAATCAGCCTTATTTCCTTTGTATATTTTAATTCACAGGCTACATTCGCCAAATCATCAATATTAAAGGATTCTTTCTTAAATCGTTTTAATTCATTAATCAAGGGCTCTTTAATATCCAGTAAGTTTATTTCCAAAAATGATTTATCGTCCATTTTATTTGGAACATCAATATCTGTATAAAAACGATATATAATTCCGTTCGTTAGGATTCCAATTTTTGCTTCACTTACACTAAAATACCTAAACAGTTGAGAAGCATGCTCTTTATCCAGATCAGCATCAATGTTTTTGCATTCTATTAGTATTATTGGCTTACCATCCTGAATAATAGCGTAATCAACTTTTTCGCCTTTTTTTGTACCATAATCAGTTGTAAATTCAGGAACAACTTCAGTAGGATCAAAAACATTGTACCCCAGTATGTTTAAAAGAGGCAGGACAAGAGCATTTTTTGTGGCTTCTTCAGTTTTTATACTTTCAGACAACTTTGGAATTTTAGCAGCTAATACTTTTATTTGATCTATGAAATCCATGATTTTCGTGCTCCTTTATGAAAATTCATAAATGTCTAAAAGTATCATACCATTCTTATATTTATACTTAAAGAAAGATTATATAGAAAACTAGATGGAAATATACATAAACCCGCTATCCTCATCAAAACTTTAACTAGGGAGGATAATAAATTAAATATTAATAAACTACTTCTGAAGATTACAGAAAGCGAAAAACCATAGTGGAAGTATTTACAAATATATAGGCACAGCATCAAACATGTCTGAATGTTTATTATAGTTAACTCGTTATAAAAAACAAATGAGTATTTTGTAGTAAAGGAAATCGACTACATTGGTCGTTGTTTCAGGAATTTTGCCTGTATACCGTCGATTTTGGAGCAAAGATTAGTTCACATTCTTCCATATTTCTTATGCGCTTGTTCAGCGGTCAACATATCGAAAACGTACACTTCATTTTCCATTTCATCAATTTGGTAAAATACCCGGTAATCGCCAACTCTAAGCCGGTATGTAATAGTTCGGGTTCCTTTGAGTTCTTTTTTATTTCCACTATTATCCGGAAAAAGGATTTGTAAGCTCTTTGATTGCAGATTTTAGATGTTCTTTTCATTCGGCAGGAATCTTAACAAAAAGAGAAGGATGCACAAAAACTTTAAAGGTCATCAATACTCACAAACTCGTCTTTATGCTCTTTTATAAATTTCTCTCCGTACTCGCCTAACTCATTCATATTGTGTTCGATTATCAAGTCATTAATAACTTTATTATAATCGTCTCCCATTTTTCCAATTTTCCGTAATTCGTCGCGGGTTTTCTTTGTTATCTGNNATAGTTGTTGTTTCAGACATAATAGTCGCTATAGCGACTATATTATTTATAGTTACTCAGCTAAAAAGTTCTTTTGATAACGGATACGAAGCAATTAATTGGTTATAAATAATCAAATATTCCGTCGAAACATTACGGGTAATGGGTGTGATTTATTGAAAAACGTAAGCANNTTGTATTAAACACGCCATCTGAGTGATATAAGCAATATTATTTAGAATCTCAGTCCAAAAGCCCAAAGCCCTGATTAAAACTTCTCTGAATCTTGGATTCCTGATAATCAAGCGAACTTCGAAGTCAGCTCGTGATAGATTGGAAAAAGAAAACAGCATAAATGGCTAATGTAAATATTTAAACATCAGCCAGTTAGG
>DADN01000033.1:0-170 GCA_002509665.1 Methanobacterium sp. UBA8 | reverse complement strand
TTCAACCGCGTAAGTCCTATTATATTCAACTTTCAACTATGGTTATACGTTTTTACTTCCAGAACCAGTAGCCAGGGGTCCAGTATCTTTCATTGCTAAACCAAAAAGATTTGTGTTTTTTATCCTTGTTGTGCTTTACTTTTTTATATCCCCAGTGGCCTTTCATAAAA
>DADN01000147.1:11361-14965 GCA_002509665.1 Methanobacterium sp. UBA8 | reverse complement strand
AAAGATTTGCAGGCTCCACAATCCCCAACTTCTACCAATATCCAATTAGAATCCACGAAAAACAAATTTCCCTAGACTCCATAATCTAATTATCAATAACATGAGATTAGGGGGCCACAAAGAAATTCTTTTTCCCAGGTTCTACAATCCCTCATCCAATCTCCATAAGATCAAAGGCCACAAAAACTACATTATTGTATACTGCAATCTCATAGTTTTACTATCCCCTATTCAATTGGTAGTCACAAAACTACATTTTTACAGACTCAATCCCCATTTAACCTCTATAATCTCATATTTATCTATCTAAAACATCAAAAATATAAAAATTAATTTAAAAATTAAAAAATAATAATTGTAAACAAAATTAAAATTATTTAACAAGCAGTACAGGCGCGTCTACAGATTTTAAAATACTTTCGGCTACACTGCCGAGTATTAGTTTTTCTAGCCCCTTCTTTCCATGGGTTCCAATAACAACAACATCTGCATTCATCCTTCGAGTTATGGTAGGTATATCCTTACGCGGATCTCCAAATACAAGGATTTCGTCAACAACTACGTCTTCTTTTTTGGCCTTTTCGCTTAATTTTTTTAATATTGCCTTACCTTCATCTTCAAGAACATCATAGGGATAAATAAGCTTCTCATCAATTACATAGACCCCAACTACTCTTGCATTGTACTTATTCGCCATGGAAATTGCTATATCTTCAGCCCTTCCTGCATATTCAGAACCATCTGTTGGAACCAATATCGTTTCAAACATTTAATACACTCCTTCACAATCTAGATGACAATCGTTAAATTCATTCAACCTTCCTAAGGTGATCTCCAACTACAAAATTCACTCCGCCGAGATGTAAAACTGGTTTTACCTTTTCAACGTCTAAATTACCATCTTTTAAGGAATATTCCTGAGCACTGACATTTAAAACTTTCCCCACAATGAGGTTGTGGTCTCCTGCTTTTTTAATCCAGTGCACCTTACACTCAATACATGCAACACATTCCTCAATTCCAGGTGGCGAAACTTTTTTAGAAGGTTTTGAAGTAAGACCTGCTTTCTCAATCTCGTTTACACCATATGGGAACTTTTCACCAGTTATCCATAGTTTATTTAAAATATCTTCCTTTGGAATATTTACCACAAACTCATCAACTTCCTCTATATTTTTGTAAGTATGATGGCTTGCCACTGATGCAAAAGCAATTAACGGAGGATCCATTGAAACCGGCATTGTAAAAGAAAATGGAGCTGCATTTACTTCACCTTTCTTATTTACAGTTGTTACAATAATTGTAGGGCGCGGCGCTAATACTTTATATGCATTTTCAGTACCTATTTCCTCAAAACTCATCCAATCACCTTTAAAACTATTTAAATAAAAATTTATTATTTAATGGCTAATTACGGCTATTCATTATGATTTATATTTATAAGTCAAATGATTTATTATTTTGCATTAAATATGTAGCTAATTTGCGATTACATGAGTCCAACGTCAAAGAAGAATTAATGTTTAAATAATTTTATGGATAACAGGCATTACAAACCACATCACCAATTGCAGTAATGTTAAGCGTGTTTTAACTTGATACATCAATAATTGATTAAGCTACAAAAAAATATGTAAAATATTNNGGTACAAAAAAAATATGTAAAATATTAATCCAATGATTACTTGTTGATTCTACTAAAGTATCTAATTGATCTTCACGTGAAGAATAGATATACTAAATATAACCGTTTTTAAGTGATATTTAAATAATAAAATCATTTATAAAGAAATAAAGTGAAAATCTTTGACTATTAACCAATCTTCAGCTACCTTTTATCTTTTTCAATTTCAAAATATTACATTGTATTATAATAATAAAATATATTAATAATCAAACATATAAATTTATTATATATCTTTTGAATAAGGGGATAGTTGATTTTATGGATAATAAAGGAGTAGTTGAAACAAGGAATGAATTTAAGTTTCCAGAATATGAAGAAACAATAGATAAGCGCCGAGATGTAGAGAAAAAAATTAAAAACAGATTAGGATCACTTGAAAGTATATTATTTAGTATTACATTTCAAAATGATTCAATTGAAATACATGAAGGAAGCCGCATATACCGAATATCAAATCAGGGAAATAATTTCTTTATATCTGATAATTCAATGCAAATAGCATTTAAAGACTTAGATATCTCAAAAAATATTGTTGAAATCAAATTTTTACTGGATAATGTGAACAGAATTATAGAAAAATTCCATGAAAATAACCAGAGGATGCTAACTTTAGGTAAAAAAATAGTTGAATAAATCAGACCATTTAACTTATTGTTTATTTACTTTTTAATAGAAGTTATAACACAGTTCATTTTTAAAAATTGAAATTAAAAAGAAAATTAAACCTTTAATCAGCTATTTTTGAAAATATATAAAAAAATAAATTGCAAATTACATCAAATAATCTGCATTACATGTTTTAAGGAATTCATCACATAACTTTTGAGGATCACCATCACTAACAAGTTTCCCATCTTCAATCATTAGGGCTCTTGTTGTAACTTCTCTGATAAAGTCTACATGGTGGCTTACCATCAAAATAGTTGTACCAAATTTCTTGTTTATTTTTTTAAGAGAATTTGAAACTACCCTTAATGTAAGAGGATCAAGATCTCCAAATGGTTCGTCCAGAATTAAAACTTCAGGGTTAGATGTTAATACTAAAGCTAATGTAGCTCTAACTTTTTGACCACCAGAGAGTTCATAGGAACGTCTGTCCAAAATATCAAGGGGTAAATCAAGCGCTTCAAAAATAGGTTCAGCATATTTTTTAACCTCTTTATCAGGGAATTTTGGAAATAGGCGATCTAAAATATCTGAATTAAGCTCAATTTTTTCTAATCTTGCTTTGGCCTCATTTTCTGGAAGATCAGTAAGCTGGTAAAGAACATCCAGAATTTTATCGCTTATACCTAATTCTTCAGCTGTTTTACGTGCCTTTGCTATAACATATTCATCTTTAACTCCAAGACGCGCAGCAATTTGATCTTTAATAGTTGCATAATGAGTAAGAGCAAATTCCTGGTGCATAAATCCCAATTTTCGCCTTACATTCATCCTTTCCAATCCCAGATCCTGCATATCTACCCATTCATCATTTAATTTAAAAGAAATAGATCCCGAATCTGGAGCATCGAGCCCCGCCACCATTCGAAGTAAAACTGTTTTTCCAGCCCCACTTGGACCTATTAAAGATACTATTTCACCTTTTTTAATATCAAAGCTTATATCTTTAATTTGAAGAGTATGTCCCCCTTTTAAAAGGAAAAACTTCTTATCTAAATCCTTTACTTTTATTACAGAGCCACCTACATTTTCAGAACCGGCTAATGGTTCAACAGGCTCCATTGGATTCACAAATTTAGTAATTATTTCTTCAGTGGAACCTTCATCAGTGATTTCCCCATCTTCCATTAAAATTAGCCTATCTGAGAGGTACCTGTGAACCTCTGGAAGGTGAGATACAAGGACAATTGTAACACCCAGTTCTTTATTTATATTTTTTATAGCATCTAAAATTTCCTGTTTTGTTTTAGG